>JAOZKQ010000149.1 GCA_029935275.1 Bacteroidales bacterium
AGTTTCAATGATTTAGTTTATCTTTGCAATTATTATACTGTTGCTTTTCAAGGGAAAACCTGAGTGGCATTGAAATTTTAGTTATGAAAAATAAAATGCTTATTCGAATAAAAGAAATCATTCACTACTTTAGTGAAGAGATTTGGGTTTTGGAGCATGAAGATCTTTCAAAGACTAAGTCTTTTCTTTTAAAACAGGTTAAAATCTTCATTCTTGCAATTAAAGGGTTTTCAAAAGACAGAATTCAATTACGTGCTTCAGCCCTGACACTTTATACTTTATTGTCGGTAGTTCCAATTTTGTCTTTGATATTTGCAATGGCCAAAGGTTTCGGTATTGAACATCTTATACAACGTGAGTTGATACATAGTTTTCAGGGGCAGGAAGAAGTGCTTAACTGGATTATTGAATATGCAAATAATTTTCTTGAGAATACGAAAAGCGGGTATCTTGCCGGTATTGGTATTGTGATATTGATATGGTCTGTAATTCAAGTCCTGGGTAATATTGAAAGTGCCTTTAACCGTATCTGGCAGATTAAAAAGCCACGTTCTTATGTCCGTAAATTTACCGATTATCTAACAGTTGTTATGGTTGCTCCCGTATTTATGGTTTTGGCCAGTACTCTTACAGTCTCTATCTCAGTTGCATTAAACAGGTACAGTGAAGTTTATCCCATACTTGAACATTTAAGTTTTGTTGTCAGATTCATACCTTTTGTGATTATATGGTTTTTATTTGCCTTTATTTATATGGTGATGCCCAACACAAAAGTGAAATTTAAATCGGCATTTATTGCAGGTTTTATTGCAGGGTCCTTTTTTCAGCTTACCCAATGGGGGTATATTCATTTTCAAATAGGTGTAACTAAATATGGTGCAATCTATGGGAGTCTGGCAGCCCTTCCTTTATTTATTATCTGGATGCAAATAAGTTGGCTTATTGTTTTACTGGGTGCTGAAATATCATTTGCCAATCAGAACATAAATCTTTATGAATATGAGTCAGACTCATTGTTACTCAGTCCAAGGTTAAAAAAGACACTTACTTTTCTGATAGCTAATCTTGTAATTAAGAATTTTGATATTGGAAAGGAACCATTCACATCGGCTGAAATTTCTAAGTCATTGAAGATTCCTGTCCGATTGGTACGGGAGATTGTTGACAGCCTGGTAAATATTAAAATATTTTCTGAATTGGTCAGGGAAGATGAAAAAGAGCGGGCTTATCAACCGGCAATGGATATTAATAAGATTACTTTTGGTTTGATCAAATATCGATTGGATGATCTGGGAAGCCATCATATCCAGCCTATAGAAAGCAAAGAGCACAAGCAGGTTATTAAAGTGCTTGATGCAAGTCAGAAATTACTTGAAGATTCAGAGCAAAATATATTGTTGAAGGATATTTGATCCTGGAGACTTATCGTTATAAAAGTACAGTAAATTTATAAAAATTAACCCAACTGGTTCAATAAGTTAGCCAGACGAATATCATCTTCTGAGATTTCACCAGAATCCTCATTAATTATCTTAATGCTAACTGATTTTTTAGAATGAAAATGAATCTCAGGACTTCGTTTATATTCTTCAGCCATTTTAGCTACTTCATTCATGAAATTCATGGCTGCTTTTGAATTATTAAATTCAAAATCTTTAAAAATGGTATTTCCTTCCATTTGCCAGTCTAAATTATTCATGTCATAAACTTTTAAGTATTAATGCCCAAATGTAAATATTATTTATATAAAATCTAAATAAATGATTTTTATGGGGTAATTTAGATGTAATTTATAAAATACTTGGCTGAAAAAACATTAATAATCATATTTCTTCCATATTTTCTTTAATTTCTCTAATACTTCCTTCTCTCTTGAATTATTACCAGGTTTATAAAATGAAGTTCCGGAAGCCTTTTCAGGTAAGAACTCCTGATCGGTGAACCCATCAGTATAGTTATGGGCATATTTGTAATTTTTACCATAATCAAGCTCTTTCATTAATTTTGTAGGAGCATTGCGTAAGTGTAGGGGTACCGGTAAGTTTCCGGTTTTCTTAACAAAGTCCTGAGCATCTTTAATTGCCATATATGCAGAATTACTTTTAGGTGAATTTGCCAGAAAAATAGCTGTTTCCGATAAAATTATTCTGGATTCAGGCCAACCGATCATTTTTACGGCCTGAAAGCAATTTGTTGCTAGAAGTAATGCATTGGGGTTTGCCAGTCCTATGTCTTCGCTGGCAAGGATAAGTAAACGACGGGCAATAAATTCAATATCTTCACCACCTTCAACCATTCGGGCAAGCCAGTAAACAGCTGCATTTGGGTCACTACCGCGAATTGATTTTATAAATGCAGAAATAATATCATAATGTAGTTCCCCATTTTTGTCATAAATGGCAATGTTTTCCTGAATCCTGGACTTTACCAGGTCGTTTGTGATGATAATCTGTTTTTCTATTTGTTTTTCATCGTATTCTGAGATAATTACTAACTCCAGAATATTGTATAGTTTTCGGGCATCACCACCACAATACTTTAAGATAGCCTCTGCTTCTTTAACAATTACAGGGATCTTATTTAGAAATGGGTCTGTATTTAGCGCTATACTGATTAATGATTCAAGCTCCTGCACTTCAAGGGGTTTCAAAACATAAACCTGGCATCTGGACAGAAGTGGGGAAATTACTTCAAATGAGGGGTTTTCTGTAGTGGCTCCAATCAGGGTGACTGTCCCCAGTTCTACAGCCCCAAGGAGTGAGTCTTGCTGAGATTTACTGAAGCGATGGATTTCATCTATAAAAAGGATAGGATTTGGCCTGTCAAAGAATGCCTGTTTCTTTGCTTTATCGATTGTTTCTCTCACATCTTTTACCCCAGAATGAACAGCGCTTAGACTGTAAAACGACCTGTTTTGTTGTTGGGCAATGATTTTTGCCAGTGTGGTTTTTCCAACACCAGGTGGCCCCCATAAAATAAATGATGGAATATTCCCGGATTCAATGCTGTTACGTAAAATAGCATTTTTCCCAACCAGATGTTTCTGACCTACATATTCATCCAGTGTTTTGGGGCGCATACGTTCGGCAAGGGGAATGTTGGGTAGCATAATAATTGAAATTTATAATGACAACAAAGATATACTATAATAGGAAAATTCTTTTAAAAAACGAACGAATAAGTCCCTTCCTCAGGGTAAAATCCAATTCAGTATCACTGTTACCCAGAACCTTTTTAGCTAAAAAACGTATAGAATTTAATGATATTTCACATAATTTATATCTAACCTGACAAATGAAATATGTAAGAAAACAGTATAATTATTTCAGTATAGACATTAACTAAAAATGTGAATCATGAAAAAACTAAGAAGTACATTAATCGGGATAGCCATTTTTCAAATGAGCTTAGTCTCCTATTCCCAGTCACTTGATTTTGACATGTTTAGTGCTGGCCTTGATGATGGTTTAAAACTTTTTGTTCCGTATGTTACTCCCTGGGTTGATGCCTTTGGAACGGATCTTAACGGAGGATGGTATAATACTGCAAAGCCCCATCAGTTTGGGGGTTTTGACCTTACTTTTACAACCAGTGTAACTATTATTCCTGAGTCAGACAGAATGTTTGACCTGGGTGAAATTGATTTTCAGAACCTGAAAGTTGTGAGTGAAGGAATGATGACACCTACAGTGGCTGGAAGCACAGAAAGCGGGCCAATGTTAAGGTATGAAACAAATGGTGTAACGCTTACTCAATTTTCTGCCCCCCAGGGGTCGGGTTTACATTATTTTCCTACACCAATGATTCAGGCTGGAATAGGCCTCCCTCTTGGGACTGAAGTTGTTGTCAGGTTTCTACCTAAAATCAAGATTCCCAGAACTGAATCCAGCTTTTCATTGTGGGGAGTTGGATTGAAGCATAGCATTGCACAGCATATTCCGGGTGTAAAAAAATTACCAATTGATATTTCTGTTTTTGGAGGCTACACCCGTATTAACAGTGTTGTTGGTATTTCTGCCCAACCAATTAATTATGATCACCTTATCGAATATACTCCGGAAGATTTTGAACATCAGACAATAAATACCACAACAGAGGGTTACAATGCGAGCCTTATTGCATCAACTACATTTCCTGTAATTAATGTTTATGGAAGTATGGGCTATAGTAAATCCCAAACTGTAAGTAGAATAAATGCAAATATTCCGATACCTGCTTATGACCCCCTGCTTGATCCGGATAATCCGGTGGTTAGGGATGAAGATATTATCCGGATACCTGATATTGATATTCAGAATATTAGCGGGTTGAGGACTACAATTGGGGCAAAATTAAATTTAGGAGGATTAACCTTGCATGTAGATTACACCTATGCTCATTATTCCGTTTTAACCTGTGGTTTAGGGGCTAGTTTTAAGTAAATTTGATAGCTAATTTTTAGAGCTATTCATAGACATTTCCAAATTATGTATTAATATTTTAGTTACTTTCGGGACGAAAAAATATGTTAGTTTAAATTCAAATACTGATTATAACTATGTCTAAACCTAGAAAAGTTTTTGTTTCAGGTTGTTTTGATTTGATGCACAGCGGTCATGTTGCATTTTTAAATGAAGCAGCTAGTTATGGTGATGTGTATGTTGCATTGGGTTCGGATAAAACCATAAATGAATTGAAAGGCCGGGAAACCATTAATTCTGAGCAGGAAAGAAAATATATGCTTGAGAATTTGAAAAGTGTAAAGAAGTGTATTATAAATTCTGGATCAGGAATACTTGATTTTCTGCCGACATTGAATAAAGTGAAACCTGATGTTTTTGTGGTAAATGAAGATGGCCATACTCCTGAAAAAGGTGAACTTTGCAGAGAAAATGGGATAGATTATATTGTTCTGAACCGGATCCCACATGCAGGCCTTCCCAGGCGATCTACCACCAGTCTTCGTACTGTAAGCCCTTTACCCTACCGGATTGATATGGCCGGAACATGGATTGATCAACCATATGTTTCAAAGTACCATAAAGGATCAGCCATTGTAGCTTCCCTTGAACCTACGGTTGAGTTCTTTGAAAGAAGCGGTATGGCTACCAGCACCCGAAAACATGCTATTGAAATGTGGCCTGTGGGAATTCCTATTGGTAAACCTGAAAAGCTGGCCAGACAATTATTCAGGTATGATAACCCTCCCAGCCAAAAGGATGTTTCCGGCTCTCAGGATGCATTAGGGATTGTAATGCCCGGGATCAACAGGATCAGTTATGAAAAGGGTGAATACTGGCCTTCAAAGATTGAAAGTATTTATGATGAAGATATTATCAGCTGGGTGGAAGACCATATTTATTTTCATACTCTATGGCCAAGAAAAGGAGATTATAAGGTTTTATCAAAAACCAATCTATCGGTTGAAGGGGTTAAGAAATTGGCTGATGCAGCTGAAAATTGTTGGAATGCCATTTTGAAAAAGGATCTTGAAAAATTCGGGCACTATTTCCTTGAATCTTT
>JAOZKQ010000640.1 GCA_029935275.1 Bacteroidales bacterium
GGATGAATGAAAGGCGCTGGATTAGTTACTATCGAGCTATCCCAATGAGTCGGTCTTGTGTCCAAAACGGGCTTATCTAAACGGGTCCAGGGTCCGTAAACTGACGAGGAATATGCCATCCCAATACGTATAGTTTTATAAACTTTATTTCTCATTTCATGAATTTCTTTACTAATTTTTTGATCATGAGTTCCCGGGAGAAAAACAGGTTTTTCAAAATCATAAGTAGCACCAATATAGAATAGCAGGTATTTATCACCAACTTTCCGAATTGTAGGATTATGTGTCATCATTCCATCCCAATAAGATTGTCCCCTTACTGGTAAAACCACTTCTTCAAATTTATATGGGCCTTCAGGCGTTTTTGATATGGCCCTTACAATCTCAGATTGAAATATATATCCTATAAAGAAAGGCATATCTTTTTTCCATCTTGACACAAATAAATGATAATTTCCATCTTCACCTTTTATCGGACAGCCTCCCCAGATCCAATAGTTTTCCATTCTGAGACCACCATCCAAAGGGGCTTCCTGTATCTTATCCTGAAAATTATTGATTTTAGTATCCTTCTCTCCTGAACATTCTGTAAATAGCAGGATGGCAAGAAATAATGTTGCTTTGAAAATAATAATTTTTGTCATATTATTATATTTTATGCTCTGGTTTCAGACCTTGAATACACGAGTTATTGCTGGAGAAAAGGCTTTTCTCAACGACAATATTTTCTGATAACAAAATATGATTCCTGCAAGCCCAATTCTCCTGCCTTACTGATATCTTCACAGCCATGATTCATATCATCCATATAAATATAAATCAGGCCCCGGTTAAAAAAAGCCGCAGCTAAATCCGGGTCCAGGGAAACTGCTTGTTGGTAGTCTAAAATTGCCCCTGAAAGATCGTTGGTTAAACTTTTAATATATGCCCGGTTGAAATATGCCAGGCTAAATTGCGGATTCAATACCAGCACACGGTCATATAAGCGAATGATTACTTTATAATCCTTCTGATTTTGTTCAAGGGTCCTTGTTGTTCCTTTTTTTCTATCCTCTACCACTAAAAAATCATCTTTTCTATCTATAGAATTTAGCAGTTCAATCAATTTGTATTTTAAACCGGCCATATTAAAATAAACAAGATAATTATCGGGACTCTTCCTCAAGGCTTGTTCGAAAAGATCAAATGCCTTATTGAAATCCTTCTGGTATCCAAATACTGTTCCCGACAAGAATAATTCCCGGAAGGATCCGGATTTATATTTAAATGCCTTCTTAATTGTTTCTATACTGATATCATTAATCTCTTCGAGTTTGTCCATTGGGAGCATATCAAGATATAAATCCCCGGTAGAATACTTGTTGATGTTCCTTAAGTCGCTGTATTCGAATTTTTTAGTTAGTTTATTTGTAAATGAAATCATAAAGACAGGTTTCATTTTTACCGATGCATTCAAAGAAGCTAAACTTTCATCTGAAAAATTACCATTATCGAAATTGGCTTTTAATTCAATAATTTTATTAAAATAATTTGAATCAATTTTTGCAATTCTAC
>JAOZKQ010000150.1 GCA_029935275.1 Bacteroidales bacterium
TCGTCTATGAAAAACTCTGACAATCTTGAGGCGAAGTAATTATTAGAAGTCCCCTAAATGTATATTTTTGTGCTGGTGGAAATATGAATTGAGCATATTATCTCTTATTTTTAATGATAATTATTTTTCTGAGGGTTTAATTCTAACTTATTGCACTAAAAATGTTTGTATATTAATATAATTTTATATTTTTGCAGTCCGAAAGTTAAAATCGTTTAAAATAGCTTCAGATGTATGCAATTGTAGATATAGCAGGCCAACAATTTAAAGTTGAAGAAGGGGAAAAGATATTTGTTCATCGTCTTGATAAGAAAGAAGGTGATAAAGTTGATATTAGTGAGGTATTATTGATTGATCAGGACGGAAAAATTGTGGTAGGACAACCTGTAATAAAAGGTGCAAGCGTTACTGCTAAAGTAATAGACCATCCAAGAGGTGACAAGGTGAAAGTGTTTAAGAAAAAGCGCAGAAAAGGTTATCAGATTCTGAATGGTCACAGACAAGATTTCACACAGATTCAGATTGAGTCTATACTTGAAAAGGGAGCAGAAAAGAAAACAGTTGCAAAAAAAGAAGCAGTAACGAAGTCTGTTGAAAAGCCAAAAACAAAGGCTGTTGCTGAAAAAACTGTTGAGACGAAGGTGGAAGTTGAAAAGAAAGCCGAAGTTAAGACCACAAAAAAACCGGTAACAAAGAAAGCTACTGCTTCATCTGAAAAATCAGCAGAAGTTAAAGGAGAAGCAAAAGCTTCAGCTACAAAGAAACCTGCTGCTACCACTAAGAAAGCAGCAACAAAGAAAGAACCGGCAAAATCTGCCGCTAAGTCAACAAAAAAAGAAGATAAATAATAATAGATTTTTGAATCAAATAAAAATCAGAAAAAATGGCACATAAGAAGGGAGCTGGTAGTTCAAGGAACGGAAGAGAATCCGAAAGTAAAAGATTAGGTGTTAAACTTTTTGGTGGTCAATTGGCCAAAGCAGGAAATATTCTGGTACGCCAACGTGGTACAAAGCACCATCCGGGTGATAATGTTGGAATAGGGAAAGACCATACATTATTTGCTTTGATTGATGGAACTGTAACTTTTAAGAAAAAAAGAAACAATAAATCCTATGTTTCCGTTCTTCCGGAAGCAAACTAAGACCAAAAATATTTTATTTTTTAGATCTCCCGGAAAATTTATTTTTTAGTAAATTTTTCTGGAGATTTTCATTTTAAGACTATTGGTGGCATGTTGAATACAGATAATTGGATTTGTAATCGGATTTAAAGAATTGGAGTTAATTTGTTCAATTACTGTTGTAATTATCAGAATGCAAGTGTAATTTTACTTTCTAATCTAACAAAATACTATATAAATGCTTCAGATTAAATATATTCGGGAAAACAAAGAACTGGTTGTAGAGCGCTTGAAAATTAAGAATTTTGATGCTGCCGGACTAGTTGAAAGTGTTATTGAATTAGATAATAGAAGAAAAACGATCCAGGCTGAACAGGATAATAAGCAGATGGAACTTAACCTTCTGTCTAAAGAGATAGGGGACCTGTTTAAAAACGGAAAAGTTGAAGAAGGTAATATTGCCAGGGAACGAACCATACTTTTAAAAAAGGAGATTAAAGATTTAACTGCTTCTATGCAGTTGACCGAGAGTGGAATCGATGAAATCTTATTGCAGATTCCAAATGTTCCGCATGAATCTGTAGGTCCTGGTAAAGGGGATGCCGATAATGAAGAAATTTCCTCAGGTGGTGTACTGCCGGATATGGGAGCAGATGCGTTGCCCCATTGGGATCTGGGTAAAAAACTGGATATTCTGGATTTTGATCTGGGGAATAAAATTACAGGAGCTGGTTTCCCTGTTTATAAGGGAAAAGGAGCACGGCTTCAGCGGGCATTAATTAGTTTCTTTCTGGATGAAGCAACTAAAGCAGGATATCAGGAGGTAATTCCTCCTTTGATGGTAAATGAAGCCTCCGCTTATGGTACCGGTCAGTTGCCTGATAAAGAGGGGCAAATGTATTATGTTGCAGCTGACGACCTTTACCTGATCCCAACAGCTGAAGTTCCTGTTACAAATATTTACAGGGATGTAATTCTTAATGCTGCAGATTTCCCAATGAAGAACACAGCATATACTCCTTGTTTCAGGCGGGAAGCCGGTTCATATGGAAAAGATGTAAGAGGCCTGAACCGTTTGCATCAATTTGATAAGGTGGAGATTGTTCAACTTCAGCATCCTGACAAGTCGTATGAAGCACTGAAAGAGATGGTTGGTCATGTGGAGGGCCTTTTGAAGAAACTGAAACTTCCTTACCGGATAATGCGTCTTTGTGGTGGAGATCTATCATTTACTGCGGCACTTACCTTTGATTTTGAAGTGTATGCTGCTGCCCAGAAGAAATGGCTTGAAGTTAGTTCTGTCTCTAATTTTGAGTCTTTCCAGGCAAACCGGCTGAAGTTAAGATTCAAAGAGACGGGATCTAAAAAGACACAGGTGGCACATACACTAAACGGGAGCGCTCTTGCCCTGCCCCGAATCCTTGCGGCACTTATGGAAAATAATCAAACGAAAGATGGGATTAAAATACCTGAAGTACTGAAGGATTATACGGGGTTTGACTATATATAGGTTCTTTTTTGACATGTAAGATTTACTAATCAGATACTATGAACCAACGAAAAGCCTATGTTTACGCTGGATTGGCTATTTTCTTTTGGTCAACGGTAGCAACTGTATTTAAAATTGCACTTAAGTACCTTGATCCTTTGAATCTGGTCATGTATGCCTCATTTACTTCGTTTGTTGCTCTTTTTATAATTGTTCTGGTTAAGGGAAAATTAAATGAAATCAGGACTTTCAATAAGGCAGATATTGGTAAATCGATGATCCTTGGCTTTCTAAATCCATTCCTTTACTATATTATTCTTTTTAAGGCATATTCTTTACTGCCTGCTCAGGTTGCCCAGCCATTAAATATGGTGTGGCCCATTGTACTGGTATTTTTATCCATCCCTTTTTTAAAGCAAAAAATTCGACTTTCCAGCTTCATTGCCCTGTTTATAAGTTTTGCGGGAGTTTTTTTAATTTCCTCACAGGGGGATGTGTTTCATTTTGGTAAATCTAATCCCATTGGTCTAATACTGGCTGTGGGGAGTTCTCTTATTTGGTCCTTTTTCTTTATTTTTAATGTACGGGATAAAAGGGATGAAGAACTGAAGCTCCTGTTGAATTTCTTTTTTTCAAGTGTTTTTATTATAATGTTAAACCTAATTACGGGAAATTTTAAAGTTCCTTCATTTGAAGGAATTGCAGCTGCTATCTATATTGGGTTATTTGAAATGGGTTTAACTTTTCTATTTTGGTTAAAGGCTTTGAGTTTGAGTAGATCAACGGACAGGGTCAGTAATTATGTATATTTTGCACCTTTTATTTCTCTGATTTTTATTCATTATTTTCTTGGTGAAAAAATATATGGTACAACTATTTTGGGTTTATTTTTAATTGTATCGGGAATAATTTATCAAAAGATCCGTTCTGGTAAATAAGGCATGATATTTGCAACAAATTGTAGATAAAATTGTTTCAATCGTTAATTTTAATAGTAATATGATCCTAAAGAAAAATAAATTAGTTTACATTATATGGATTGCTCTTGGTATTATTTTATTTGTCCAGTGCAAAAAGGAGGATGAGCAGCCTCCGGAGGATATTCCTTTAGAAATAAGAGCCAGAGATGACTTCCATTTGCTTATGAAGGAATGGTATCTCTGGTATGATAAAATGCCAGAAGTTGATATTGAGGATTACAATACACCGGAGGAACTTTTAGAGGCATTGCGGTACGATTCTTTAGATAAATGGAGTTATATAACTTCTTTGGAATCGTTTAATAGTTACTTTGAGGAGGGGGAATATGAAGGTCATGGTTTTGGATATACTTATGATGAGGATGGGAAAGTATGGCTTACTTTTGTTTTTAATGCAAGTGATTTTATAAGTCAGGGTGTAAAAAGGGGATGGAGATTATTGAAAATAAATGGAAAGGATATAATTCCTTTTACTGATCTTGCTACTTACTTTAATGGTTCAACGGCTGGTACAGTTGATTATTTTGAATTTCAGAAGCCTGATTTAATAAAGGTGGAAGTCAGCAGTACCAGAAAGACCATTAAAATGAATACTGTTCTACTGGCAGATACCATTCATGTTGCTGATCAGGTTGTGGGACATTTAGTTTTTAAAAGTTTCATTGGACCCTCAAATGCTGAATTAGATAGTGTTTTCAATTTTTTTAATTCAGTTGGAGCTCAGCAATTAATTCTTGACCTGAGGTATAACGGTGGGGGAAGAATGGATGTTACAGCAAAACTGGCCAGTTTGATAGCCGGTTCTGCTATTGATGGACAAGCTTTTGTTAAGTATGTGCATAATGATAAACGTACTCAATATGATGATAATATTTATTTTGTAAATGAAGCAAATGCACTGAGTTTAAATCAGGTAATTGTGATTTCTTCCAGGGGAACAGCATCTGCAAGTGAAGCAATTATTAATGGATTGAAGCCTTATATTAATGTCGTGGTAATTGGTGATAATTCTTACGGAAAGCCAGTAGGAATGCATACATGGGATTATGCTGATACATACGCATTTGTGCCCATTAGTTTTGAGTTGCTGAATGCCAATAATGTAGGGGGCTATTATGATGGACTCCCTGCAGATTCTTATATTGAAGACGGGCTGGCATGGGATTTCCCGGACAGGAATGAATACAGGTTAAAGGAGGCAATTTATTATCTCAAAACGGGTGGATTTACCGGCTCTTCCGGTTCTTTGAAGTCTCTGGACTTATTTTCAAAACCTGTAAAAAGGGGCTTGAAATGGGAGATCGGAGCCGAATAGATTTAAGGTTTTATTTTGGAAAAAGAAAAAATTATATTAGGAATTGACCCTGGCACCAACATTACTGGTTATGGTCTGTTGATGGTAAGAGGAACAAAGTTGGAGGTAATGAACCTGGGGGTCATCAGTCTTCAGAAGATTCAGGACCCATATTTAAAACTGGAAAGAATATTTAACAGGGTCCTCAGCCTTATTGATGAGTTTCATCCTGATGAATTGGCTATTGAAGCCCCTTTCTTCGGGAAGAATGTACAGTCTATGCTGAAGCTTGGGAGGGCTCAGGGTGTTGCAATGGCAGCAGCTTTATATCGTTCGGTTTCCATTCATGAGTATGCCCCAAGGAAGATTAAAATGGCCATTACCGGTCAGGGGAATGCATCGAAAGAGCAGGTTGCTATAATGCTTGTTTCGATTTTAAAACTGAAAGAACTTCCTGATCTCCCAGATGCTACAGATGGGTTGGCAGCAGCTGTATGCCACCATTTCCAAAGCACGATGCCTGAGTCGGGAAAGTCTGTTAAAAGCTGGAAAGAATTTATTAATAAAAATCCTGGAAGGGTGAAATCCTGAGAATAT
>JAOZKQ010000641.1 GCA_029935275.1 Bacteroidales bacterium
TTTTCAATTTAGCTTTCTTACATGAAACGCTAACTTGCTGTTCGTCACCATTTCCAGGGCTTCACCCCGGGCTAATGGTTTCGCCCACTTCGGGGCTGTGTTGTCCCTATTAATTAAAACTATCGACTTTATGGACGAACACTAATTATAGAGTTCCTGATAAATGAAACTTGCGATTGCCTCTCAAGTGATTAGTTTTTTACTAAATTTGTTACCTGATTAAGGTGGGTTTTAATAAACTTAGTAATATGAGCAAGTTGGCCGTTGTAGCATTAGGAGGAAATGCCTTATTAAGAGGCGACCAGAAAGGTACAATTGATGAACAGGAGCAGAATACGGCAGATACACTTGAGAATATGATCTACCTTCTAAAAGATGACTATAACCTGGTAATATCCCATGGGAATGGCCCACAGGTTGGCAACATACTTATGAGAAATGATGCAGGGGAACAAGTATATTCAATTGCCCAGATGCCTTTAGACATTTGTGTTGCTGATTCACAAGGTGGAATCGGGTATATGATTGAGCGTATTTTGAGAAATGCATTGAATAAACATGGTATCCGTAAAAATGTGGTTTCTTTAATAACACAAGTTGTTGTGGATAAGAATGATCCGGCATTCAATGATCCAAGAAAAAGGATAGGTAAAATATATTCAAAAAGCGAAGCTGAAAAATTAAGAACAAATAAAGGATGGATTTTTAAAGAAGAAATAAAAGCTAAAGATGGATGGCGAAGGGTAGTTCCATCACCTGTTCCGGTGAGTATTATGAATGAGGGTATTATTAAAAACCTGGCATTGGCCGGAAATATTGTTATTGCAGCCGGTGGTGGCGGGGTGCCAGTTTATATTGATGAAAAAAACAATATTCGTCCTGCTGAAGCTGTAATTGACAAAGATCTTGCATCTTCGCTAATGGGTACACGAATTGCAGCTGATGAGTTTTATATGTTAACAGATGTACCATACGTTTATGCTAACTACAAAAAACCAAATCAGGAAATAGTAGAGTTTCTAGACCGAAATGATTGTTTAAAGTACCTGGATCAGGGTATGTTTTCAGAAGGAAGTATGGCCCCAAAAATCAGGGCTGCTCTATATTTTATTGAAAATGGCGGTCAAAAAAGCGTAATCACAGAAGCTACCAAACTGGAGGACAGGTCATATGGGACAAAAATAACTATGGAATATGATAATTAATTTACAATTAATAATATTGAAATTTTAACAAATAATAAAATGGCATTTAATTTAAGAAACAGAAGTTTTCTAAAGCTTTTAGATTTCACACCAAAAGAGATAAATTTTTTTCTGGATCTGGCGATGGATCTAAAAAAGGCAAAATATTCAGGCACTGAGCAAGCCCGCCTGAAAGGCAAAAATATTGCTTTAATATTTGAAAAATCTTCTACCCGTACCCGCTGTGCTTTTGAGGTAGCTGCCCATGACCAGGGAGCCCATGTTACTTATCTGGGTCCATCCGGTTCGCAGATTGGACACAAGGAATCAATGAAAGATACAGCCCGTGTGCTTGGCA
>JAOZKQ010000642.1 GCA_029935275.1 Bacteroidales bacterium
ATTTAATAAAAAGGCCTTGCTGATATTATGCTTCAACCTTTGGCCTCTTCCCAATAGACATCCATCTCATCCAAATCCATATCCCGAAGGGATTTACCAATCCCATTAGCTTTTTGCTCGATATAGTTAAATCGCTTAATAAATTTGAGGTTTGTCTTTTCCAGGGCATTTTCCGGTTCTACCCCATAAAGCCGTGCTGCGTTAATAATGGAAAACAGAAGATCTCCAAATTCGCTTTCAATAGCATCAGCAGATTTATTTTCTGGATTTTCCTTCATTTCAACTTCCAACTCGGCCAGCTCTTCCTTTACCTTATCCCAAACATCCTCCTTCTTTTTCCAGTCAAACCCAATTCCCTGAGCTTTTTCCTGTATCCTGCTTGCCTTTACCAGTGCAGGTAAGGATTTTGGAACTCCGGACAATACACCTTTCCGTCCTTCTTTTAATTTTAATTCTTCCCAATTGTCTTTAACCTCTACGGCATCCTTCACTTTTACATCACCATAGATATGTGGGTGTCTGAAAATCAGTTTTTCACAAATACTGTTAACTACATCAAAAATTTCAAAATCCCCGGTTTCCGAACCTATTTTGGCATAAAAAACAATGTGCAATAGCAAATCGCCCAATTCCCCTTTTATTTCCTGCATATCCTTCTGAAGAATTGCATCACCCAATTCATAAGTTTCCTCAATGGTCAGCTTCCTCAAACTTTCAAGTGTTTGTTCCCTGTCCCATGGACATCCGGTCCGCAAATCATCCATGATATCCAGTAAGCGGCCAAATTCTTCCCTGGCCTCAATATTTGAGTATTTACGCATATTCATTTTTTTTATCATATATCTGGTTTAGCCCAATCATAAAAATATTCAATTTTATAAATGAATATAGTTAAGCCAAAAAGTTTAGTTGAATTTACAAACCGAAAACAAAAAGATGTCACACTTATTCTTTAAATTTTATCCTTACGCTTGAATCTGTATCCAGGGCCAGTAAATCAGCGGCATTCCCATGATTCATAGCAATCTCCAAAAGATCAATAGTGTTAAATAATGCAAGAAGCTCCCCAAGGGTTGTTTCTCCATATGTTTTATTAATTTTTGTAATTCGGTTTCCCTCACTCTGTACCAAAATCTCAAAGGGGCGATTCTTGCCAATTCGCTCAAAAGTTTCTTTTGTAATATTTGTAATGGCATTTCTATATGAATCAATATAGATAACATGCCCTACAATCGTAGAATCTTCAATGGCCGCCCTGAGGGGAACTGTTTTAATATAATCATCAACGGGCTTGCCAAGCAAATTGGGTTTTGCACCATTTGCCAGCTTGCAAGCTAAGCCACTAAAAACAGAAAACTCCGGAAAAACACCAAACTCATGAGCTGAAGTATCTATTTCGATAATCTCATCTAATTCATTTTTAAATATCTGTCCAAAAATACCAGTATCATAGGTTATGAAGAACTGTGCATCAACTTCAGTTGCCAAACATCTCCCGGCAGGAGCAATTGCAGAATTTACACCAATAATATGAATC
>JAOZKQ010000151.1 GCA_029935275.1 Bacteroidales bacterium
GATATGTGTTTTTTATACCCGGGTTCGATACCTGTCAGGGTATCAGCAATCATTTTCATTAGTTCCCCTTCTTTCGAAGAAGGTTTCCCAATAAAATAGTTACCGGTGATTAGCACGGCGATGAAATCATGGAAACCCACAAAAGGGATATTCCCTGCCATGATTACTCCAATGCGTTTTCTTTGTTGATTATTAAGTAAATGGGGGTAGGCACCAAGCCATTTCCTTAAATTTGATTCTTGTAGGGAAAAAGCGATAGATTTCAGGGCATACTTAATGAAATCGGTTGTGAACCACGGGTTTTTATCAGCAGACCTTTCAATTACATTTTTAAATTCTGATTTCCGTGCAATTTGGGCATCTGATAAAGTATTTTCTTCTTCAGGAGACACCAGCAATTGTAAAGCATTACCCAGTTCAGCAAAGGTCTCGACTGTTTTTTCAATCCCAGGAAGCATATTTTGACATTTTGCTTCAAAATTAGTTATTTTTAATTATTGACTGCCTGAATTCATTCATAATATTTATTGGCACATTCAGCCAATAATTGCAAAATCAAGAGTTAAACCGGTCTATTCAAAGTTTATTTATCATATAGGACTTAAACCCTGGAGTTAAACTGAAATAATCTACAACAAAAAGGTAATTTATATTCAATCTAAATAATGTATAAGTAGCTGACACACACACACACACACACACACACAGGATTTTTATTTATTACCTTCAGGGCTATGAAAATATGCTGATTGTATTGTTTTTTTGCATAAATTTACTATGAAATTGTATCTGGAATAGTTTTGTTTATGACACTCATTTTTTACTTTACAGTTTCAGCGGGAATATTAAAAATTCCAAATCGAACTTCGCTACCTGAAAACAAGTATCTATATGGTACACTGCACCAGTTAGAGTTAAGCAATACATATAATTAAAAATTGATAGAACTATAACCTAATAAAATAATTAAAAATGAAAAAGATTTTCTTATTACTCGGGATGTTTATTTCAATAACATCAGTCGCGCAAATAGAAGTAGGAAGCAATGGTTATGTAGGTATTGGATCAAATGGGAACCCTGATAATTTACCATTTTATGTATATGGTGTGAAAATGAGGTTTGAGAATTACCGCTATAGTGCATATAGGTCTTTAAATTTTGAGTATTATGCCACAGACCCAAGATTTTACAGTTCAACAAATAAGGTAGTGTTTTATAATACTCCTCTATTATCTTTCGATGATATTCAGGTAAAAACTTGTTATGAGTATTCTGACAGGGACGGTAAATCTGAAATTCTTCCAATTTCAAATAGTTTAAGTAAGATAATGAATTTAGAAGGAGTATCCTTTTACTGGAAAAATGATATGAAAAAGGAAAAAAGGAATGTTGGATTTATTGCTCAGGAGGTTGAGAAGATTATTCCGGAAATAGTTATTAAGGATGATTCATTAGGAGGCTATTCCATGTCTTATAGTGGTGTTATTCCATACCTTGTAGAGGCGTTGAAAGAACAGCAAAAACAAATTGAAACATTACAAAATGTGATTTTAACAATGGAAGAAGAACTAAGCTCCCTAAAAAAGCAAACCATAAATACTGTTACTCCGGGAAATCCTTCAACTTTAAAAAGCTCAAATATGTCATCCAGCATTAGCAAAGACGAAAATATAATTGAAGAAGTTGAATTTTACCAAAACACTTCCAAACAATTCACAAAAGATACTGAACTTAATTATGAATTACCTTAAATTACCAACACCGCAATAATTTACATACTTATTATGCAGGGACAAGGTTAAATTCATATAGTATTTCGGGGAGTTTGTAGGCTAGTTTAATAAGACACGGAAATGTATTTATGTCGGGAATATTTATTCACTTGTTGTATCCAATATTAAGTAGGACACCAACAACCATGAAGGGCAAGTTAATAGCATATGGATTTCTGATTGTATTAATAATGCCAAGTTGTATTGTATATCATCCACAGACCACGGATATTCCTTTGATTAACGAGAAAAATGATTTAAGAATTGATGCGGGGATTTCCTTTATTCCATCAGCTCACGCAACAATTTCATATGGCCTTACTGATAAAATTGCCGTTCAGACTTTTGGGAGTATTGGTTCTGATGATAGATATTTTTTTCAAGGGGCAGTTGGATTTTTTAAGGATTTAGGAAACCAAAAAGTAATGGAATTATATAGTGGATTTGGCTATGGATATGGAAGTGCTTATAATGATGCTAATCCAGGAGATTTGTATGGTGACTATCAACTATATTTTGTACAATTTAATTATGGAAAAATTGATTGTAAATTTGCAAACATGGATTACGGATTTGGAATAAAAATGGGATACTTACATTCTAATCTGATAGATAGAAATTACTATTCCTTTTATTCAGAAAATGGACCATTTGTAACATTTAAGGACAATAGCTTCTTGATTGAGCCGAATGTATTTATTAGATTAGGTGGAGAAAGACTAAAATTTAATTTAAAATTAGGTGGTTGTTGGATTTATAAATTTACAAATACAGACAAGCATTTACCTTATAGTTTTATAAATTTGGGAGTAGGACTAAATTACAGATTATGAGTAAAATACTGGGTTCACCACGTGCTCATAAATAATTGTAGAGACAATAGTAAATTCAAGGGTTGCAGATCAATAAATAGTTGGTATTAAATGGAATGATTTTATCTCAATGGAAAACAAAATAAATTAATCTAAAAGCAATGAAAAGAATAATATTATTATCAATTTCCCTAATAAATTTCATTTTTCTATTTTCAAATCCTATTAATACTGAAATAGCGAAGAAAGTTGCTAAAAACTTTATGGATAAAAAACGTTACTCTTCAAATGGGATACTAAATTTGGTTACAGAAAAATTAAATGGAGAAACTTCATTTTATGTTGTCAGTTTTCAAGAGGGAGGCTGGGTAATGGTATCATCTGATAATTCAACAGTACCAGTATTAGGTTATAGTTTTAATGGTATTTACAAAATTGAAGACCAAAAGCCTGAAGCTTTTATAGAATGGATAAATGGTTATAAGGAACAAATATTAACTTCAAGTAAATTAAAAGCAACTAACATTGAAATATTACAAAAATGGGAAGAATTATTAGAAAATAAGAGTCAAAAGTCATTAATAACTTATACGCCAGGAACAAGCCTATTAAATGTACCAGGGAGAGGTGAGGTAATATGGAATCAAGATTATAATAATGATGGAGGATGTACCCCTTCTTACCATAAATATTGTCCAAGTGGGACTGGGAATTTATGTTTCTGTGACCGAAAATCGACTGGTTGCGGTGCAGTAGCTATGGGGCAAATTATGTGGTATTGGCAATGGCCAATTAGTACATCATATAGGACTTATAATTGGAACTTAATGCCTACGGAACTTAATTACTCATCAACAACTCCAGAAGAAGATGAAATTGCAAATCTTTTACGAGATATAGGTAGACCTGATGCGACAGATATGACATATTGGTGTAGTGGCACATGGACAACAGTAAATAAGGTTGAAGATGCTTTCATAAATATGTTTAATTATAAAGGCGTAAAAAAGCACGTCAAAAAATATTGGGAATATGGTGATGCATGGCAAGATTTGATACGTTCAGAAATTGATACAGAACGTCCGGTTTTTTATAGGGGTGATAAAAGTGATCTAAGTACATCAAAACACATGTTTGTTTTAGATGGGTATGATGCAGCTGATCCAGATTTCTTTCATATTAATTGGGGTTGGGCGGGAAGCTATAATAATTATTTTACACTTGAAGACCTTACACCAGGTAGTCATAATTATAATAAAAACCAAATGGCAATTGTAGGAATTTCACCAACAATTGATGAAATTATTCCCCCAGTAAATATAACGGACGTTCCTTATACATCAGTTACCGGGGTAAAAATTGAGGTAGCTCAACAAAATATTTCTTTACCCTTATCTGGCAAAACCCTGTCAGTTGAAAATGGAGGGGAACTTACCCTAATTGCAGGTAATACAATTACATTAAACCCGGGTTTTCAAGCAAATGCTGGAAGTGAGTTTACAGCAGACATAAATTCTAATTATACAGTGGAGATGGATATATCAGTCCCAAATTGGATTGATGCTTTTACTCCAAATGGTGATGGTATAAATGACGAATTATGTATTTATGTTGAAAATGCAAACTCCTGGGAATTTGAGGCATTTGATAGCGATGGTAGGGCCATTTTTCAAAGTGCAGGTACGATTATAGGAAATAGGGCATGTGTGTGGGATGGCTCGGGTGCATATTGTATGAATGCTTATCCTTGTATTATCAGGTTTAAGAATAATTATGGGAGATCTGTTGAAAATGCATATATGGTCACTGTAATTTGTGGTTCGAAATCAACAAATGCAAATGCAGGAGATCTTTTATTAGGAAATTCGGAAAGTAAAACTACTACTATAGACAGTCCTTCCTTGTTTAGCCCTGAAATTGAAATATATCCAAATCCTAATAATGGAATTTTTTATTTAAAATCGTTTAACAGTCTTCCTGATAACATTGTAATTTATAATTCTTTTGGCCAGGTATTGTTTGAAAAGAATAAAATTTCTTCTTATGTTTATCAAATTAACTTGGGAGAATTACCAAAGGGAATATATTTTGTTAAGGTCAAAATTGATAATCAATTAATAATTCGGAAAATAATCTTAAATTAGAAATTATGATACAGAAAGTATTAGTTTTATTATTCATGTTTCTAGCTTGTTCTTGTGAAAGAATTAAAGACAAGAATGTAACAATCTGGGTTTATAAAATGAAAAATGATTATTCTAAGAATGTGCCTGTTAGACTTTCTGAAAACAAATTAAAAATTACAGTTTTCCCTGGTCCTAATGATTTAGATTTAAGATGGCCGGTTAAACTTACTAATAGCTATTTTTTAAATGGATCAATCGGATCTAATACAGGCTATTTATCGTTGACAATTGAAGAATATAATAAATATGAAACCTCGCCAGGTGCAGATAGTTTATATAAATTGTTAATTGATAAGGAACCATTTATTGCATTTTATCAACGTGATGATTATAACAGTACATTTAGAGACGAAAATGGGGCTTATGGTATTGATACTATTTTGCTTAATGAACTAATTAGAAACAATGAATTAGAAAAATACTTTGTTAAGCTTAAATGAATGCCTCTATGTTTGGCCTCCATTATAAATAATAGTTTCTTTGGTTTCTATTGTTTCTTTGGTTTGAGTATTTTCATTGATCATCCTTCATCCCTCCAGTTCCCCAACAAAGTGAAGTTATTAATTATTTTTAACTGAGAATGATTTTGTTCTGCATGGCTACAATTACTGCTCCAGGTCAATTCTGATAAATTTTGTTTCATAAGGTTTGAAGTGTAA
>JAOZKQ010000643.1 GCA_029935275.1 Bacteroidales bacterium
AGTTACATTGTCTGTGATTGTTGTGGTACCCGTATTAATAATTGCCGTATCCGCAACTCCCGGAACACCACTGGGAATCCAGGTAGCTGCAGTAAACCAGTCACCTCCCTTGCTGGTATAGGTAGTTTGCGCGCTAAGGGATACACTAAAGAAGAAAAAAAGAAAAAAGAAAGGGGTAAAGGTTTTCATCATCTGATTTTTTAAATATTATTAAATAATTTATACCAAAATGCTTCTTGCAACAATCAAAAGAATAAATAATACCTGTAAAACCACCTACCCACCCCGGGTAGTTTTTATAAAAAATGTAAAATAATTTATGAATTTTTAGATTAGCTAAAAAGCTTTAAGCCATGACCTGGTCTTCCACAAGTTCATTCTCATTATTATTGCTTACAGAAAGTATGGCATCCGTTCTGTTGTCAACATCAAGTTTGACATATATATTCTGAAGATGGAATTTTACCGTGTTTACCGAAACAAATAGTTCATTAGCAATCGTTTTATTGGTTTTGCCTTCCAGCAACAGCATAAACACGTCCAGCTCCCTCTCACTCAGGGTTTCTTTTAAGTAAGTATTTACTTCATCCCGGTTAAGTGAATATTCAAAAGACAGCATCTGATGTGAATGACAATGGGCAATATTATGCCTCAGTATATCCAGTTCCCTTGCGCTTTGCTGCAACCGCATCTTAAATCTCTCTCTTTCCTTTAATCTTTTTTGATTATAAAGGATGAAAACTATAACAAGAATGCTGATTATAGCAAGGGATATACTAATGATAAACCATTTCGTGCGTGCAGCCTTCTCATTTTTATTCTGAAGTTTCAGTATATCCTTTTGCTTCTTCTCAGATTCATATTTTTCAGTAAGTTCCAGAATTTCAGAGGTAATTTCACTATTTTGTATTGAGTCTTTCACTTTCATGTAATCAGACTGGCGGTTATAGGCATCTTTGTACATCCCTTTTTTCGCCAGCAATTTTGACAAATACCCAAGTGTCTGTTCCTCTTCTGTTTTGGCACCTCTGTTTCTAAACACTTCAAGGGCTTCTTCAAAATTCTTTATGGCAAGATCCTGACGGTTGGTAAGCTCATATACTCTGGCAAGACTCATTTGAACTGTTGCTTTTTCTATGTCCATAACGGAAGGCATTTGTTTAAATACCTTAAGGGAGGAAATCAGCATTTGTTCCGCATTTTTATAGTCTTCTTTTCCCATGTATATCAGGGCAACATTATGTTCAGACTTTGCTTTCTTAACCCATTTCTTGTATTTCCCATATCCGGTAATTGCCTGAAGATAATAATACATTGCCGTGTCTTTTTTTTCAAGGTGGTCAAAACCATTGGCAATACTATTTGTAGCATCAGCTATCAAAACAGAATCCCCCTGATCCATCGATAAATTGTAAGCCTTTTCATAATATGGAAAAGCCAGCTCAGGATGGTTCTGAAAGATATAAATATTCCCGATATTCATATAAACATTGATCTGCCCTGTCAGGTCACCTATCTCATCAAACTT
>JAOZKQ010000644.1 GCA_029935275.1 Bacteroidales bacterium
CCCTTTATTAATTATGCTGCTACAGTAGAACAAAATGAGCCACACCCTCCATTGGAAGATTGCAACTCACAAACCGACTGGTGCGATGAATTTGGTACAGGAATGGATGTGCTGGGGAATTCTGTATGGTTTAGTTTTGAAGCCCCGCCTGCTGGAATTATCTCGCTTGATTCCCGTGGTTTTGATAACCAGATAGCTATTTATGATTCGCCTGATACAGATAGTATCCTGGCTGGGAATTATACCATTTTAGCAGCAAACGATGATTATAACGGGTCAAACCTGAACTTTTCTGCGGCAATTACTAATCTGGAGAACCTGATACCAGGCAAAACCTACTATGTTCAGGTTGACGGAAGTGGAGGAAATCTGGAAGGGGAATTTTATTTATATCTATACGATAGCCCTCTGGATATTCCTGAACAAAAAGCTATTTCAAACTCCCATTTTATAGTTTACCCCAATCCTAATAACGGCTCATTTTCTATAAGTATTAATTCTTCAAAAACATCAGAAGCCAGCCTGCAAATCTACAATCTGCAGGGAAAGATCATTTATAAACAAGCTCTGTATCTATCTGGCACCAAACAGGAAATTAAGCTATCCCTGGATAATAAAATCATGGGTATCTATTTAATTCGTATTTCATCAAAAAACTGGACTGAAATCAAGAAAATTATCATTGAGTAGCTGTTTGGGAATGCGAAAATAAAGAATATGGGAAAAAGACTGTTTGACATAGATAACAGAAGGCTTGAAAAGATGTAGCACATCCTGCATATAAAATAAACTTGATGCTTCGTTTCTCATCTGGAACATCATAATATAATTAAACATGAAAAACTTAAAACATATATCAAGTGAATTAATAGGGGCATTAGCCGGTACTTTTGCACTTTCCGTACTGGATCATGGTGATTCCTATGGTTATGCAATTGTTCAAAAAATAAAAGAACTGTCCATAAAACCCATCACCTGGCAACCAGCCGGTATTTATCCGATACTTAAAAAATACGAAACCCGAGAA
The DNA here is from genome assembly GCA_029935275.1 of Bacteroidales bacterium. Lineage (GTDB taxonomy): Bacteria > Bacteroidota > Bacteroidia > Bacteroidales > VadinHA17 > JANTGF01. Next base: position 1,028 of record JAOZKQ010000644.1, read on the forward strand.
TATATTAAGTCCTATTGGAAAATGGAAGAAGGGCAAAGACCACGGAAATATTATAAAATAACTAAAAAAGGTATAGAAGCATTACAGACAGGAAAAGAAGACTTTGAATCTGTAGATCATATATATAAACAATTATGGGCACCACCGGGAAATATAACCTGAATGCAAAGCCTGATTCAGAATAAAACCCTTGAGGAACCCACCCGGACTTTCACAGACCAACTAGAATGAAATGGGAGAAAATGACAGAAGTCCGGTAAAGATTCAGCAATTTCCAAAAGGCGCATAACAACATAATCTTATAGTAACCTCTAAAAATCAGAACCTTTAGCCTCACGACTAAAAGGAGTAAATTTTATGAATCTGTGAGGCTTTCAAAATTTTCAATCCGCAGTCCGTCAGCCGACGGATGAGAAATTTAAAATTTTGTTTAACGATGCTCCCGATAGCAATCAGCAATTTTTTAAAGGGATTTCGTTTTAGTTATTTCGGAACAA
>JAOZKQ010000645.1 GCA_029935275.1 Bacteroidales bacterium
CACCGGTTTCACATGTACTACTGCTGTCGTTTCCGGGAAATACACAAAAAGTGGCAATCCTTTGTTATGGAAACACAGAGATACCAATTCATTAAACAATAAGATCCTTGTTTTTAACGATGGTAAATTTTCTTACACCGGACTTGTAAATTCTGCTGACACCATTGGGAAAAGTGTCTGGATTGGATTCAACGAAAAGGGATTTGCCATTATGAATTCTGCCAGTTATAACCTGAATAACGATACCATTAAGCAATCAGGTTTAGAAGGACGGCTAATGAAAAAGGCACTACAAAGCTGTGCTACAATTGATGATTTTGAGGATTTGTTAAATAATATGGATAAACCAAGCCGTCTTGAAGCAAATTTCGGGGTAATAGATGCCAGGGGTGGTGCTGCATATTTTGAACTGGGTAATTTCAGTTATGTGAAATTTGATGCAAATGACCCTAAAATAGCTCCATATGGCTATATATTACGAAGCAATTACTCTGTTAGTGGAAAAATGGGGATAGGTGGCGGTTATATTCGTTACGAAACAGCTGAAAAAATATTTAATACCGCAATTGAGCAAAACCAGCTATCCCCTAAAACTATTATACAAAAAGCCAGTCGCAACCTTAGTCATTCTTTAACCGGAGTTGATCTGGAAGATTATTCAGATATAAAGGAAAATACAAGAACTATGGTTTATTTTGAAGATTTCATCCCCAGAAAGCTCACCTCTTCCTCTATTGTGATTGAAGGAGTTAAAGAAGGTGGAAAACCTGAATATACTACAATGTGGACTGTACTGGGCTGGCCATTGGCCTCAGTTACCATCCCGGTATGGCTGAATCAAAATGTAGAAATCCCAAACATTCTACAATACAACAAACAAATAAAAGACGCCCCCATGTGTGCTATTGCCCTGGAAGCAAAAAAACTATGTTTTCCTTATAACTGGGGTACCAGCAGTAAGCATTATATGGATGTAAATGCTTTGCTGAATGCAGATAATTCAGGAGTTTTACAAAAGATTATTCCACTGGAAAATATTATTTTTGATAAAGCGGATATAATACTGCATAATTGGAGAATGAATAAGATAGATAATACTGAAATGAAAGAATTCTATGACTGGGTTAATTCAAAAGTTCCTGATTATTTCGATAAAAACCTACATGTAAATTGCAAAACTACAACCCAGAATAATAAATAAAAATAAGCTTAGATCATGCCTGTAATTTTAAAATCACTAATAAAAAGTCTTTATTTTGTATTGTTAATCACAATATTTTTCTCTTTTGAATCTTGTAATACCAAACCCGGAGAAAATATGGATAACCCAGGCATTAAAGTTGGTATTTACAAGGGAGATGGCGCCAGCCCTGTATGTGTACTGGAAACTATGGAGGCCCTTAAAATTGACAAAAGCATAGCTCCAATGGAAATTACAGGAGCAGATATAATGAATGGGATTCTGGATAATCTTGACGCAATTATCTTTCCCGGAGGAAGTGGCAGCAAAGAATTTAACAGCC
>JAOZKQ010000152.1 GCA_029935275.1 Bacteroidales bacterium
TTCGTAGTTTTGAAAATCAGGAGTTTACTAATGTAAATGACTGTTTTCAAAACAAAAGTAACGAAATTATTGACGTTTTCTTGATGACACTATTTATAACTATTATAAGAGAAATACAACTATTTTTGTGTTCTATGCCTGAGAATCAAAATCAAGAGCTAAATAAGTACTTTCCTGAATCAACCAGGACACGCAAAGTTTTTAAAAATCTGATACTTCATCTGCATCCTGTGAAAGTACGCCGTGCCAGTTTGGATTTCAGGCATACCTGGGGCTTAGGAGGAATGGCAGCTATGCTATTTGTGATACAGGTTTTAACGGGTTTGATTTTACGCTTTGCTTATCTGCCTGTGGTTGATCAGGCTTATGAATCGATTCTACACCTGGGCAGGTCTGTTTTTTTTGGCCAGTTTATCCGGAATATTCATCATTGGAGTGGCATGTTGATGGTAATTATTACCTTCCTTCATATTTTACGGGTATTTTATACCGAAGCATTCCATCCTCCCAGGCGTGGCAACTGGGTGATTGGAGTGGTTTTGTTTGTTCTGGTAATTTTCTCAAATTTTTCAGGATACCTTTTGCCATGGGACCAGCTTTCCTATTGGGCTGTAACGGTTATGACCAGTATGCTGGAATATATACCCGGTATTGGTGGCTGGCTGGCACAGCTGGTTAGGGGTGGTGATATTGTGGGGCCTGTTACCCTTTTGAACTTTTATACTTTTCATACTGCACTTCTGCCTTTGGCAATTGTTATTTTAATGGCTTTTCATTTTTGGAAGGTGAGAAAATCCGGAGGGGTGGTAATACCCGGTGGGAAAGAAAATCCTGATAAAGAATATGTGAATACAGTTCCAAACCTTGTTTTAAAGGAGCTGGTTATTGCCCTCGTGTTAACGGGTTTGATTTTATTGCTAAGTGTATTTTTCAATGCTCCATTACTTGAAAAGGCAAACCCGGCATTAAGTCCTAATCCGGCTAAAGCTCCCTGGTATTTTTTGGGGATCCAGGAGCTTTTAATGCATTTTCATCCGTTTTTTGCGGCCATTTTAATTCCGTCTCTTTTTATTGGACTGCTCATTTGGTTGCCTTATAGTAAGTTTGATAAAAAGGATCCGGGTATTTGGTTTGTCTCTGAAAAAGGGCGTAAACTTTGTATAAAAGTAACTGTTTTTACAATTATTTTTGTGCCGGCTTTGGTAATATCAAATGAATTTCTTCCTGAAGTACTTGGCTCTGCTTCTGGTTGGAAGGCTGTGGTTTTGGAAGGACTGCTCCCTTTTCTTGTGCTAGTGTTTCTATTGTGGGGATGGATATTCCTGCTTGTTAAGAAACACGGATTTAGTAAAAATGAAATTGTTCAGGCCATTTTTACTTTTTTGGTAGTGTCCTACCTGACATTGATGATAATTAGTATTTGGTTCAGGGGAGAAGGGATGGCTTTGATGTGGCCCTGGAATGTTTAGATGATATGTTTATTATAAGAATTATAAATAAAGGGCTGATTTTGGCTCATATATAAAATGAATAAATCTCTTAAAAGTAAAGCCATGAATAAGGATGGAATTTCCAGACGGGGATTTTTCAACCGTGCCTGGAAATGGTTGGGAGTAATTGCCGGACTGGAAATTGCCGGAGTATCCCTTGCATTTATTTTTACCGGAAGAAGTAAGCAGCAGCAATCAGATCAATTGAAAGTACTCGCAAGAATTGAAGATATTCCTCTGGGAACAGTTTTCCCCTACCGTGTTGGTCAGCTTTATCTGGTTCGTCTTAAGGATGGTGGATTTATGGCCTTATCTCTGAAATGTACGCATTTGGGTTGTTCCATTCGTTGGTATGAGGATGATAATAAATTTGTTTGTCCATGCCATGCTTCCGAATTTGATATGAAGGGGAATGTAACCAAACCTCCTGCTCCCCGTGCCCTTGATATCTATTATGTACTTGTTGAAGATGGTTTAGTTAAGGTAGATCTGGGCCGGAAGATTAAAAGAAGGAAATTTGAGAAATCACAGCTTACTTTTGCCTGAAAAAATAGATAAATGGAACATTGGAAGAAAATAGGTTTTATTGCAACGGTCATAATTGTCCTTGCATTTCCATTGTACCTTTTCCGGATTGTTTTTTTTGGTATTGGTGACCAGGATCAGCTAAACCCAGGGCTTCACTACGTTGGTAGCGAAACCTGTATTGAATGTCATAAGCAGGAATATGACGACTGGCTTATTTCAGATCATGCACTTGCTATGGATACTGCAAGTGAAAAGTCGGTTTTGGGTGATTTTAATAATTCGGAGTTTGAACGATATAATGTTACCAGCCGTTTTTATAAAAAGGACGGGAAGTTCTTTGTACATACACAGGGTCCGGGGGGAAAGATGGGCGATTTTCAGGTTGCTTATACTTTTGGCTATACTCCTTTGCAACAATACCTGATTCCTTTTGAAGGGGGGCGTCTGCAATGTTTGCCCATTGCCTGGGATACGGATAAGGGCAGATGGTATCACCTGGCAGACTCGGTTTATCATGGAGAAGATATAAAACCTGATGACTGGCTTTATTGGACCAATAACGGGCAAAACTGGAATGGAATGTGTGCAGATTGCCATTCTACTGAACTGAAAAAGGGATTTAACCCTGAGACTAAAACTTTTAATACCACCTGGTTTGAGATTAATGTAGGATGTGAAGCCTGCCATGGCCAGAGTTCTGCACATCTCGACTGGGCAAATATCCCAGAGATGGCCAGACCTCAGGGGCAAAACTATGGGCTGGTAGTTAAAACCAGTCATATTAATAATAAAGAATATGTGGATGGATGCGCCCGCTGTCATGCCCGGCGAAGTGTATATGGTGATTTTCAAGGCCATTTTAGTGATTTGCTGGATTATATGAACCCGCAAAATCCTGCAGAACCCTATTATTATCATGACGGGCAGATCCTGGATGAGGATTATGTCTATGCTTCCTTTCTTCAATCTAAGATGTATGACAATGATATCCAGTGCAATGACTGTCATAATGTTCATAGTGGAAAAACTATTTATCCGGTAGATGGGAATGAACTTTGTATAAGGTGTCACCGTGCGGAAGATTATGATATATATAATCATCATTTTCATAAATATCCAGGCGAAGCCGGAGATGATATTCTTATTGGTGATTCTATTGTAAAAGTTGGGCAGGGAGCTTTATGCATTAACTGCCATATGCCGGGGAAGTATTATATGGGAGTTGATTTTCGCCGTGATCATAGCATTCGTATCCCACGGCCTGATCTGACATTAGAGATTGGCAGCCCAAATGCATGTAATCAATGTCATACAAACGAAACTACAAAATGGGCTGTAAAGTATATAAATCAATGGTATGGTGAAAATAAAAGATCTCATTACGGAAAAGCTATTGCAAAGGCTGCCGGTTATGATACTTCTGCAATAGCTGACCTTATGAGCTATTCAATGGATACCTTGTATCCGGTGAATATTCGTACAACTTCGATTGCATTGTTAGGGAACTTTCAGGATAGTAAAGCTCAGAAGGCTATTAATGTTAGCCTGGATGATCCGGAGTCCGTAATAAGATATACTGCAGTTCAGGCATATAATGCCGGCACACCTGAAGAATTTGTTTCAAAAATGGAGCCCTACCTTAAAGATCCGGCAAAAGGGGTAAGGATGGTTGCAGCTTTCAGGTTTACTTCTATACCTGAACAGTTTCTCAGAAAGGATACCATGTTCCTTAATTCATACCACAGAGCATTGAATGAATACATTGATGCAATGAATTATGCAGGTGATTTTGCTGCCAGCAGGCATAATCTGGGCATCGTTTATGCCAATCTGGGTGAGCTGAAAAAGTCAGAGGAAAGTTATAAAGAGGCTCTTTTGATTGATAATCAGTTTTATCCGGCTAAATTGAACCTGGCAATGGTGTATAACCAATTGGGTGAAAATGCAAAAGCCGAATTACTTTTGAAAAATGTTGTGGAGAAGCACCCTGAAGTAACTGAGGCTTATTATTCCCTTGGTCTTTTGCTGGCTGAGGAGAAGAAGTATGAGGAATCTGTAAAATTCCTTGAAAAAGCTGCTGTAGTAATGCCAGACAGGGCAAGGATATTTTATAACCTTAGCCTGTTGTACCAGTATCTTCAAAAACCTGATAAAGCTGAACAGTCAATGTTGAAAGCCCTGGCAGTTGAGCCTGAGAATCCGGACTTTTTGTATGCAATGGCTGATTATTATGTGAAAATGGGAATAACTGACAAAGCAGAATTTTATGCATTGAAACTTAACAAAATGTCTCCGGGGAATCAATCAGTGGAGAGTCTTTTAAATGTTATAAATAGCTTGAAGCAACAAGAATAATAGAGGAACCCATATTCGTTTCTGGTTTGTTGTAGCCTCTAAAAAATTGAAATTTAATCATTATTGAAATGAAAATATTAAAAAAATACTCTCAGGTTTTGAAAACTATTTTTATCATTATTTTAAGCTTTTCGTTTCAGGCCGGCTTTATTGCCTGTACTTCCAACCCTAAAAAGGATACCAGCCAAAAGGAAACAAAATCAAAAATTGAGAAAGCTGAAAGTAGTGGGACAGCTCTTGAGCCCGATGCATTTTGGGAGGCTGCCTTAAATGGAGACCTGGAAGGTGTCAGCTCCATGTTGAAGTTGGGAATGGATGCAAATGAGACTGATGTAGAGGGAAGGACAGCCCTCATGTTTGCAGCTTATAATGGCCATACCGAAATAGCAAGGATTTTAATTGACCGTGGAGCAAAAATAGATGCTTTGGATCATTCACACCGGACTGCACTCTTGTTTGCGGCAACCGGCCCTTTTCCAGAAACAGTTAAATTCTTACTTGATAATAAATCAAATCCAAATGTTGTGGATAATGGTGAGCATTTTTCACCACTTATGCATGCAGCTGCTGAAGGGAATCTGGATATTGTAAAGATTTTACTGGAATATGGGGCTGACCCGGATTTAAAGGATGTGGACGGGGATACTGCTGAGTCATTTGCCAGGCAAAAAGGGCATACCGCCCTTGTGGATTATCTGAAATCAATGAAATAGCCGGACATGCAAAAATGGAATTTCAATTCTTTTTTCTTTCCTCTTTTTCCCTTTTTTTCGCTTCTTTTATTTCTTTTTCATTTCTTCCGGGTAAAATTATATTAATTACACCCTCTGCAAGTGTCCGGACCATATAATTAATAATCCCTTTATTGGGGTCTCTTTCAAAATTCATGCTGCCTGTTCTTGCAGGCATATCCTGTTGAGGATTTTTTTTGTAAATCAGGTTATTAGCAAGACCTGACCATAACCATTGGACAGGACTAAGTTCGTATAGAATACTCTTTTTTCTAAGGAAATT
>JAOZKQ010000646.1 GCA_029935275.1 Bacteroidales bacterium
TCCTGAAATTGTGACACCCAGGCTTCCCATTCTTTTTGTCTGGGTTTTTCAGCCAGCTCAGCCATTGCTTTGTTATGATCAAATTCAGGGATCGTATCCATTATCATAAACAAACGATTCGCATAAATATATATTTCCATATCCAGAATACCTACCTCTTTCATTCCTCGGGTAATTTCAGGCCAAACGGCTCCGGGAGCATGTACTTTTTTATAATTTTCTATTAACTCAGAATCGTTTTTCAATTCCAGAGTCTTGCAATAACGCTTGTTTTTTGTCATATCAATTTGTTTTTATTTGAAAAATAAAAGTAATATTTTTTACAAAAATCTTATGAGTAATTCAATTAAAAAACTCGATTTAAAAATTAGTTCTATCTTTATATTTATAAAATAGGCCTTTATCACTGAGAAGTTATCTACATCCTTATTAAAGATAATTTTCAAATTCAGGTTAAAAACATTTAATAATGAAAACCAGCTGGATCCTCCTCATTTTTTTCTTCCTTATAAGTTGTCAGCCATCCACAAGAAATAAATCAATAAATGAAGCAGATACCGGCACCATGATGGAGGTATCTACACCAATAGAAAAAGACCTTGCCCAAATAAAGGAAGACGGAATACTTAATGCCATAACAGTCTATAGTGCAACAAGTTACTTTTTATACAGGGGCCAGCCTATGGGCTTTGAATATGAACTCCTGGAACGACTTGCTGATTATTTAGGGCTGGAACTAAAAATCACTGTTGCCAGTAATGTGGATGATCTGATAAGCATGCTCAACCATGGAGAAGGAGACCTTGTAGCTTATGGCCTGGCTATTACCGAACCCCGAAAAAAGATAGTAAGCTTTACAGAATACCATACGATAACCCATCAGGTACTGGTACAGAAAAAACCTGATAACTGGAGAAAAATGAAGTTACATGAAATCCAAAGAGCATTAATTGATGATGCCATTGAGCTTATTGGTGATACAGTGTGGGTACGAAAAAACTCTTCCTATTATGAACGAATGATTAATTTAATCCAGGAAATTGGTGACACCATTTATGTAGATACAGTCCCCGGAAACATGGATACTGAAGAAATTATAAAAATGGTATCTGAGGGGGAAATTAAGCAGACTATTGCGGATAACAATATAGCTTCCATAAATAGCACTTATTATCATAACCTTGATATACATGTACCTATCAGCCTTTCGCAACGACTTGCCTGGATGGTAAGAAAAAGCTCACCGGAGTTACTTAAAGCGATAGATGAATGGATGCTTAACATCAAAAAACACAATGATTACTATGTAATCTATAATAGGTACTTTGAAAGTAAAAGTTCTTTTAGGTCCAGAAGTAATAGCGAATTTTTCAGCAAGAAAACCGGAAAAATCAGTCAGTATGATGACCTGATTAAAAAATATGCAGTTTCTCTGGAATGGGACTGGAGGCTTTTAAGTTCCCTGGTCTTTCAGGAATCAAGATATGATCCCAAAGCAAAATCATGGGCAGGGGCACA
>JAOZKQ010000153.1 GCA_029935275.1 Bacteroidales bacterium
CAATGCCTGCGGTTGGCTTACCCGATGGGTTGCATAAAATTGGGGAAGTTGAAGCAGTAGTTGAGAATGGTATTGCCCGTTTAAAAGACAATACTGCTTATGCCGGAAGTGTTACAACCATGGACATTTGTGTGAGAAATGGGATTAATCAGCTTGGATTATCGCTTGTTGATGCCATTCGTATGTCTTCTTTAACCCCGGCTAAAATTGTAGGTGTAGATAATAGGAAGGGTAGCCTTGAAAAAGGGAAAGATGCTGATATTATAATTATAGATAAGGATATTGTTGTTCACAAAACCATTGCTAGGGGGAAGATTGTGTATAGCAGGTAATATAGATGGTAAAATGTTTTAATTGGCTTTTTAAAAACTTTATTATGAAAAATCCCAAATTGTTATTCGCTGTTTTGTTCTTCATTCTTATCCTGTTTTTTCATTGCGCCCCAAAGGATCAAAAAAACGATATTCCAATTCGGTTGACAGCCCTGAATTCAATGCAACGTGTTTTGGATGGGGAACCAATTAGTGGTAAATCCAGTGTTGAGATTAAGGCTGCAAGAAATGAATATGAAGCTTTTCAGCTGGTCATTTCTGCCGGAGAATATAACCATTTACAAAATGTGAAAGTTGAAATTTCTGACCTTGAGGGGGATAATGGCAAGATTGCTAAGGGAAACATAGAAATGTTCCGTACAGAAAATGTTCATATTCGGAATTCTTCACCCAGGGCAGATTTTGAGTCCGGTCTTTTTCCAGACCCTTTGCTTCCATTTATTGATCCTTTGTCAGGGGATTCAATTATACAATACCAGAGAAAGGAAACCCCTTCAGGAAGAAAGTATATTGGAGCTAAGTATAGTGCTTATCCAATAAATTTATTTCCAGGCCAGTATTGCACTATTTGGGTGGATGTATATATTCCTAAAAATACAAATGCAGGGACTTATACGGGAAGTTTGAAAGTGACGGCAGATGAAAATATATCATCCATAATTCCAATAAGCCTGAAAGTATGGAACTTTACTTTACCTGACGTTGCTACACATAGGACGCATTTGGGCCACTTTTCCCTCATTGCAAAAGTGTGGGGAATTGATTCGCATTCTGAAAGGTTTCAGGATATTGAGTTGCAGTTCTGTAAAGAGCTGGCAAAACATCGCGTAAATCCCCCGATTCCACATAGCTTGCTGCCTCAGGTCAATGATGATGGTTCATTAACTATTATTCCGGAAAAGCATGAAAAGCTTAAGATGTACATCGAGGAAACCCACCTGGTTGATTTTGAAGTGTCACGGACAAAATTTATGACCAATACATCGAACAGTTCTTCACCAACCCCGGAAAATCAGACAGATCCCATTGCCATTGAAAAATCAAAACGATATTATAGGGAAATGTACCAATATCTTAAGGAAAATGGTTGGGAAGAAAGGGCCTATTTATATTTGATAGACGAGCCGAATTCTGTAAAAGATTACAATCAGGTAATTAACCTTGCTAAAGTAGCTATGGAGGCTGCCCCTGATCTTAAACGACTTGTTGTTGAACAAACCTATAAGCACGACCCATCCTGGCCCGATCTTGATTCCTCAATTGATATCTGGTGTCCCTTATTTGGTTTTATTGACCGGAAGTCAATTCAGGATAAAATAGCAAATGGTGATGAGGTTTGGTCATATACAGCCCTGGTTCAACCTGCACCACCTTATCATCCTGAGTATGAGAAATTGAAAGATAAAAATCCACCATACTGGCATATCGACCGGCCATTAATCATGTACAGGATACCAACCTGGTTAAACCGGCAATATGATATTAATGGTTTGCTATATTGGACCACTGCCGGATGGTATGATGATAAGGGGCCATGGCTGGCACCTGCTTTAGCGCATTATGGTGAAGGGGGGATGGGCCATACTACGGCAAGATATTATAATGGAGGGGGCATACTTTTATATCCTGGCCTGGAAGCCGGATTTGATGGGCCTGTCACTTCTATCCGGTTAAAAAACATTCGCGAGGGACTTGAAGATTATGAGTACTTTGCCATTCTTGAAAAAGAAGGATATGGTGATTTTGTAAAGGAAATGGTCGATGAAATATGTCCTGAATGGTGGGACTTCACCCAGGACCCGGAAACCTTGCTCAAAGTGAGGGAACAGCTTGCGATGAAGATTGAGTCACTGAAAAAATAATTTTACTATTAAGATAAAATAATTGATTAATTATGGACAGAACAACAAAAAATTATGCATGGTTGGTAGTCGGAATTCTCTGGTTTGTTTCCATGTTAAACTATCTAGACAGGTTGTTGATTGCATCAATGCGAACCCCGATAAAGGAAGATATTCCAATGACCGATGCCGAATTCGGCCTGTTAACTTCGGCATTCTTAATTATTTATGCAATTCTCAGTCCTCTTGGAGGGTATTTAGCAGATAGATTTAGTCGTAAATGGGTAATTTTTACCAGTTTGTTGTTATGGTCATTCATAACTTTACTAACCGGGTTTGTGCAAAATTATACTCAACTAATTACAACCCGTGCAATTATGGGAATTAGCGAAGCATTTTACATGCCGGCTGCCGTAGCTATGGTAATGGATTACCACAAAGGTTCAACTCGATCGAAAGCCTCCGGTATTTTAATGACCGGTTTGTATGCCGGAATGGCCCTTGGCGGACTGGGTGGGTACATTGCAACAATCTGGGACTGGCGTTTGGGATATCATCTGTTTGGAGGAATTGGAATTATTTATGCGGTTGTTGTATTTTTCACCCTGAAAGATGCACCTAAAACCGAAATAGATATTAAAAACGATAGCAAAAACGATTTCAATTTTATCGAGATGTTAAAGAGCCTTTTTAGCAGTTCGGGATACCTGTTAATCCTTTTGTATGGGTTGCTGGTAAGTGTCTGTTTTTGGCTGATATATGCGTGGTTGCCAACATTTTTCGAAGAGGGTTTTCATCTTTCGGTAGGCGATGCCGGGATTTCAGGAACTTTTTATATACAAATTGCCTCGCTCGTTGGAGTGCTTCTCGGAGCCTCTATTGCCGATAAGTGGGCAAAAAACAGCGACAAAGGAAGAATATACATAACAGCTATTACATTTATTATAGGTGGTCCGTTTTTGTATTTAATGGCTGCCGCCGATTTGTACTGGATTGCAATTCTCGGCATAATAGTTTTCGGACTCTCAAAAGGAAATCATGATGCCAACTTTATGCCTATAATTACTCAGGTTGTCGATAAAAAATATCAGGCAACCGGTTATGGAATTATGAGTTTCTTTGGTGTAATGAGTGGTGCAATTATGATTTGGGTTGGTGGATATTTAAAAGATATTGGTATTTCGTTAGACCTCGTATTTAAAATTGCTGCAGTGGGAATATTAATATCAGGATTTGTACTAATGGCTATCCGTCCGAATAAAACAGAATCTTAGAATTATTAAATTATGAAAAATATTATTAAAAATTCGATATTTTTTATCCTGATACTTTTTGTGGCAGGATGTTCTTCCACAAACAAAGACAAAATTGAAGAGTCGGGATTATTGCTTGGCGTGCAAGCCTACACTTTTCATAAATTTAGCTTTCAGCAGGCAATTGATAAAGTAAATCAATTAGGCTTAAAATACATTGAAGCATATTACGGACAGCCACTTGGCGAAGCAATTGGAGAAGGCAAATTCGACTATAAAATGGACAAAGTCATACAACAGAAAGTACTCGACTATGCTAAATCTAGAAATGTTAAAATTATGGCAAGCGGCGTTATCAATTGTAATAATAACGACGAATGGAAGCAGCTTTTCGAATTTGCAAAAGCTATGGAAATAGAAGTGATTACATGCGAGCCCGATTACAATATGCTAAAATATATTGACGAACTTGCCAACCAGTTCAACATCGATGTTGCTATTCACAATCATCCAAAACCTTCGTTATACTGGACTCCAGAGCTGTTCCTCGAACATGTTGAAGGATTAAGTAATTGTATTGGTAGTTGTGTAGACATTGGGCATTTCAAACGAATGGGGGTTGACCCGGTTGAAGCACTCAAGAAATATGAAGGACGAATAAAATCATTGCATTTCAAAGATATTCAAGCAAAACAAGAAGGTGAAGAAGAACAGCGCGATATTATTTGGGGGCAAGGGGTTATCAACTTCGAAGGTGTATTATCAGAATTAAAAAGTCAGAATTTCAAAGGCTTGTTATCCATTGAATACGAATACAACTGGGAGAACTCGGTACCCGATATTGAAGAGTGTATTAAATATTTTAATGCAGAGCTTGAAAAATTATATTAATGATAATCATATGTTATATTGTATTGTTTAAATAAGCCATTATTAATAACTAAAAAAAACAGAAATGAATAAATTACCCAATCGACGTAGTTTTATTAAGACTACCGCTGTAGCAGGTATTGGATTAAGTGTGCTGAAACCAGGTTTAGTTTCTGCTAACCTGCTATCTGATACTAAGAAAAGAATAGGGATCATTGGACTCGACACCTCGCATTCCATTGCTTTTACCAAAGAATTTAATAATCCCAATGCGGATGCTGAATTGGGTGGCTATAAGGTTGTTGCAGCCTATCCTAAAGGTAGTAGCGAAATTGAATCAAGTTATAAGCGTATTCCGGCTTATACAAAAGAGATAAAGGAGATGGGGGTAAGCATTGTTAATTCTATCGACGAATTACTGGAGCTGGTAGATGTTGTTTTACTGGAAACCAATGACGGGCGCTTGCATCTTGAACAGGCCTTGCCGGTGCTGAAAGCTGGCAAAACAATGTTCATTGATAAGCCTATGACTGCTTCCTTAAGCGATGCCATTGTAATATTTGAAAAAGCTAAACAATATAAAGTACCTGTATTTTCTTCTTCATCACTCAGGTTTTTATCAAATGTACAGGCTGTTGCTAATGGCGAAATCGGGAATGTTCTAGGTGCCACAACATTCTCACCTGCCGCTTTGGAGAAAACTCATCCTGATTTGTTTTGGTATGGAATTCATGGTGTTGAAATTTTATATGCAGTTATGGGAACAGGCTGTAAAAGTGTGGTCAGGGTTCATACTGATGAAACAGATGTTGTTGTTGGAACCTGGAATGATGGTCGCATTGGAACTTTTCGTGGAACCAGAAATGGAAAACATGGCTATGGTGGAATTGCATTTGGTGAAAAAGGAAGTTTAGATTTGGGGCCATATTCCAGTTATAAACCACTGCTAATTGAAATAGTGAAGTTTTTTGAAACGAAACAAATTCCAGTGAGCCCTGATGAAACCCTGGAATTACTGGCTTTTATGGAAGCTGCAGACGAAAGTAAGAGGTTGGGGGGAATACCGGTTAATATGGATGTTAT
>JAOZKQ010000647.1 GCA_029935275.1 Bacteroidales bacterium
CTTGCATCTTATTCATTATCCTTGTTTCTTGAAAGAAAGGAATTATTAGAGGTCCCCTAAAAATTGAGATATGAATATAAAAGTGTATTTTTGAATGTTCAAATATTTCAATATTTATTTATTTCCATGGCACTTGACACCATAATTGAATTTAAAAATTGCCCGGTTTTTCAAAAGGATAACCTCATACTTTCCAATGTATCCTTTACAGTGGAAAAAGGGGAATTCTTATACCTGATTGGAAAAGTAGGAAGTGGCAAAACCAGTCTGATAAAGACCATTTATGCCCAGGTACCTCTGAAAGAAGGGGAAGCCAAAGTTGCCGGATATGACTTACTAAAATTGAAAAAGAAGGAGATTCCCTATCTAAGAAGGAAACTGGGCATTGTTTTTCAGGATTTTCAATTACTGACGGACAGAAATGTATTCAATAATCTTGAGTTTGTACTGAGAGCAACTGGCTGGAAACAGAAAAAAGAGATTGAAAAAAGGATTATAGAGGTTCTTGATAAAGTTGACCTCACCTACAAAGGCTACAAAATGCTTCATCAACTTTCAGGAGGCGAACAACAACGTGTAGTAATTGCAAGGGCTCTTCTTAATGATCCTGAGATCATTCTTGCCGATGAACCAACCGGGAACCTGGATCCGGAAACCTCTGAAGACATTGTAAAAACGCTAATGGAGATTAGCAACAACGGAAGAGCAGTAATAATGGGGACACATGATTATGCACTGAGAAAGAAATACAATGCCCGCACTCTGAAATGTGAGAATGGAAAACTTATTGAGGTAAACTTAAATCAAACTATTGATTTTGAACCTATGGGAGAATAGCTTTCCTCCTGGCTATTATTATTCCGGCAGAGCAATCTTCCATATCTCACAGTTATTGATATTACTACCATAAAATGAAAAATATCTTTTTATTATTGTTTTTGGTACAATCGGTTTGGGCTCAGACTCCTCTCTCAATACATCAAATTGAATATAATCAACATAAAGATATTCCCAAACAGGCTTCCCTTTTCAAATCATCACAAAGAATTATTCCACTGAATGTTACAAAACCGGCCGGCCCAACCAAAACAGTATTTGGCTATCTGCCCGATTGGGAATATACAAATGCAAGGGAGCACCTGCAGTATAACTTATTAAGCCATATTGCTGCCTTTGATTTTGCAGTCGCCTCTAATGGAAATATTTCCACCCCCTCCTACTGGCCATGGACAGATGTCATAAATAAAGCACATGAAAATGGTGTGAAAGTAATAATGACTGCTGTCAATTTTTCAGCTGAGGAAATCCATTCGATTCTTACTAATAACAGCATTAAAATAAACTTTTTCAATAAGGTCAAAACCACACTTCAAACCTGGGACCTACAAGGAGTAAATATAGATTTTGAAAGTCTTTATGAAGCAGATAGGGGAATCGTATTAAACAACTTCATGAATGAGCTAAGCACATTTATCCATTCCGAAATTAGTGATTCAGAGGTCTCATTTGCCGGTC
>JAOZKQ010000648.1 GCA_029935275.1 Bacteroidales bacterium
GCACCCGCATCTTCCGATGTAGTTATAGTATGAAAAAAAGAAATAAGCCCGCTATTTTCCAATTTTATAAACTGCACTTCATTAAAACCATTAGTTAATATATGCAGTTTGTAATCACCTGACAAGTATTCTAATAACTCCATTGCACCAGGGATAAGTGTCTTCTTTTTAGGAGCTTCATTTAAATAAAAAGCATCTAACTTCTTTGCAAGCACCTGATCATATTTACCACAATCTTTTAATGTCAGATAAAAACGAAACCACTTTAATTTTTCTTTTGAAATTCTTCCCTTCCGATAATCAGACCACACCTGGTCATTGTATTTTTGATATATCCGGTTAAAATTGCCAAAATCACTGCAATAATTCTCCAGTTTAAAAATCTGGAACATTTCCTTCTGGGTTTCCCGTGAATTCCCGACAAAATCCCATAAGGTACCATCCAGATCAAAAAATATATGACGATATAAACTCATTATTAGTATTTATTCCACATTTTTTATGATAATTTTTAAAGAAAAGTCAAAATTAAATCATTTGCAAATGGAATTTGAGTTTTATCCATACTTTCTACCTGGTTTATTCTTATAATTTGTAGCTTTGGAGCCATATTCCCATTTTAATTAAAAGATTAGATATGAATAACAGAATGATTGACCAGTTCCTGGAGATGGTTAAAATTGACAGTGAATCTGGTCATGAGGCCAACATGATCTCCTATGTTGAAAAAGAGCTGAGGTCTCTGGGCGCTGAAACCCATATTGATAATTACGGGAATCTTTTAGCCCGCTTTCCCTCGTTGAATGCCGACAAGGAAGAATCAATTTTACTTTCCTGCCACGCTGACACTGTAAAACCCGGCATTGGTATTGAACCGGTTATTAAAGATGGTATAATCCGGTCAAAAGGGAATACCATCCTTGGAGCTGATGACAAAGCAGGTATTGCTGAAATGCTTGAAGCCTTACGGATTGCAGAAAAAAGACCTGTAGTTGAAATAGCCATTACCCGCCAGGAGGAAGTAGGATTAATTGGCGTAAATAAACTTGAATTCAATTGGTTAACTGCAAAAAAAGGATATTTACTGGATAATGACACACTTGACACAATAGTAATCGGAGGCCCCTCTTACTTTACACTGGATGTGGAAGTAAAAGGGAAATCTGCACATGCCGGTATGGAACCGGAAAAAGGAATCAATGCTGTGTTCGCTGCATCCAGGGCTATTTCGGCACTTTCTTTAGGTAGGCTGGACGAAGAGACTACGGCAAATGTGGGTGTAATAAAAGGGGGTATCATAAGGAATGGAGTACCTGATGAAACATCATTTTTAGCAGAATGCCGAAGCCTCACTCATGAGAAAGCTGCTAAACTGGCTAAACAAATGGAAGACATTATCCATCATGAGGTTACATCTGTTGGAGCCAGTGTAAAAATAAAAGTAGAAAATCCATTTAAGGCAGTTGAGATTTCTCCGGATGCAGAAACTGTTAAGATTTCTCAAAAGGCATTAA
>JAOZKQ010000154.1 GCA_029935275.1 Bacteroidales bacterium
ATAGTAATAAAATCGCTGACTATTCGGGGAAGAAATCGGACTTTATGGACACTATTCAGTCAGTAATTTAGTCCAGGCGGTAAGCAAACTGTGTAAACCAATGATATTCTTTCATAAACAGGTCATCAAAACCAAAAATCTGTTCTTCTATATCAGAATCAATTTGCAAAAGTAAGGTCTGATAAGCTTCAAGTTCATTGGCCTCCATGTCTTTATTTTCATCCAGAAAAGCATTCAATTCAGCTTTTAAAGAAATACTGTCATGCCAGACTCCCAAAATACTTTCAAGATTTTTTAATGAGGACAGATGAGCAATGTCATCCATCACATTCTTGTTCTGACCAATGTTCATCTCAAAAACAAAACGTGCTTTTTTCAGAGCCTTCCTTATCCGATGATACTTAAAATTTTTCGGAGTATCAGATGTAAGCATTTTTGATGCTTTCCTAAAAGTTTTGCCTAAAAATACTTTTGAAGTATTCTGAATCTCATCCTCTTTCTCCCTGACAGCATTCAACATCTCTGACAGGTCTAACTCATCGAATAATTGAATAGAATCTTTTGAGATATTTTTAAACTCCTCTTCCTCTAATAGAATTTCTCTTGAAATGAAAGCCCTGAAACTAATAAAGTTATCATCCAGATTCTTCTCATAGTTCAGGATAAGCTGATGATTGACCTGCAAATCCCTTAACCTCCCCCCGGATCTAAAAACAGGCTTTAATACTTTTAATACGCTTCCACTATTCCGTTTAGAAAGACCATACTTCTGAATAAAACCAATAACAGCTCTCAACTTTTTTAAAGAAACACGGAAGTCATGAATGGCTAATTCATCAAATGAAGACCAGGCCTTAGGTATATTTATACCTAATTTCCTGATTTCATCACTTATGAAGGTTTCAATAGAATTTGTCTTTCCCCTTTTTGAATAATCCTGTCCCATAAATTATCACACAATCATCATAAATGAATAAAAAACTTTTTGCACTCCTAAATTAAACACTTTTCCCGGAAATAATAAAATATTTATAATGCCAGCTCATAAGTTTTATCTCCATCATACACTCTGAATCTATAATTTCAAGGAGTTTTCAGTGGAAAAGCCATGCACAAGATTTGACAATCATTATAAAACAAATTTTATCATCAGAATATCTTATTTAAAATCAGGATAAATTATATTTAAAAAATTCAATTTATTACAGAAAAAGCAAAAGAATAGTGAAACAATTTTAAATTTGTTGAAAATATCCCTTATTCTTGACTAATAAATCAGACATAGAGCACCTTGGCCGGATTGAATCAATTCTTGGAGATCAGGTAACTGTTAATTTCATCACTCAGTCTGCTTGCTCCTCCTGCCATGCAAAAGGGGCATGTTCAGCTTCCGATATGCAGGAGAAAGAAATTAAACTTAAATATCCCGGGTTTAATATAAAAACCGGAGATCAGGTATGGGTTATTTTAAAACAATCTTTGGGTTTCAAAGCCGTTTTCCTTGGTTATATCCTTCCCCTTATACTTATGTTGGTCATTCTTGTCACTCTGACCCCTGTTTTAGAAAGTGAAGGAAAAGCTGGTCTTTCTTCACTGGGGTCACTGGTCATATATTATGCAACACTTTACATCTTTCGTGAGAAAATAGATAAACAGTTTATATTTACATTAAAACAAATCAGTTAAACCTGACCGTATGGATTCAATTCTGTTATATACCATAATTTCATTAAGTACATTAGGTTTGGTCGCAGCGATCATCCTATACTTTGTTGCACAAAAATTCAAAGTTTTTGAGGATCCTAAAATTGACCTGGTAGAAGAGTCCCTTCCCGGTGCCAATTGTGGGGGTTGTGGTTTTCCCGGATGCCGTAATTTTGCAGAAGCCTGCGTAAAAGCAGACAACCTTGAAAACCTGAATTGCCCTGTTGGTGGAAATGAAACTATGGCAAATGTAGCCAAAATACTTGGTCTGGAAGCAGTAGAAGCAGAACCCCAGGTTGCTGTGATAAGATGTTCTGGTTCCTTTGAAAACAGACCCAGAACAAATAGCTATGAAGGAGCACAAAATTGTACAATCGTCCATAACCTATACACAGGAGATACGGACTGTCCTTATGGATGTCTTGGCTTGGGTGAATGTGTGGATGCTTGTAATTTTGACGCCATGTACATGGATGAAAAAACCGGATTACCTGTAATTATTGATGATAATTGTGTAGCATGTGGTGCCTGCGTGGAAGCCTGCCCCAGGGATATTATTGAACTTCGAAAAAGAAATAAAAAAGACCGTAAGATATTTGTATCCTGTGTAAATGAAGATAAAGGAGGAATTGCAAAAAAATACTGTTCGGTAACCTGCACTGGTTGTACGAAGTGCTTTAAGGTTTGTCCATTTGATGCCATTACAATGAATAATAATTTGGCATTTATTGATTCGGAGAAATGCAAACTTTGCAGGAAGTGCGTTGTTGAATGTCCCACGGAAGCTATTCATGAGATCAACTTCCCTCCCCGCAGGGTAAAAGAAGAAGCGAAAGCTGAACCTAAAGCAGGTTTAACTGAACAAATATCAACAAAAAATTCAGATAACTAATCATTAACATAAAACAGATACAGTGTTAAGATCATTTCCAAAAGGAGGAGTTCACCCACCGGAAAACAAACTTTCGGCAGGTAGCAAGATTACAGTTCTAGACCTGCCAAAAACTGTAAATATTCCGCTTTCTCAACACCTGGGAGTACCTGCAGTAGCCATAGTAAAAAGGGGGGATCTGGTAAAAACAGGACAACTCATTGCCGAACATAAAGGTTTTGTTTCCTGCAATATTCACTCCCCGGTTACCGGTAAGGTACTAAAGCTTGATAAAAGCCTGGATAGTTCAGGATATAAACGAAACGCTATTATTATTGAAGCAGAGGCCGATAGCTGGATGGATGGAATTGATACAGATAGCAGCCTGGTCAAAGATTTTAGCCATAGTAGTGAAGAGATTGTAAAAAAAACCCTGGAGGCGGGTATCGTTGGTATGGGAGGAGCGACATTCCCTACTCATGTTAAAATGTCGGTACCCAGAGGAAAAAAGGCAGATGTAGTGATTCTTAACGGGGTAGAATGTGAACCCTACCTCACTTCCGATCACAGATTAATGCTTGAAAAGGGAGAAGAAATACTGGTTGGCTTAAGGTTATTCATGAAAGCCCTGAATGTAAATAAGGGTTTAATTGGAATTGAAAATAACAAGCTGGATGCTATCAGAAATTTAACACAGATTGCAAGCCAATATCCTGAGATAAGCGTTGTTCCTCTAAAAATTAAATATCCACAGGGTGGTGAGAAACAATTAATCAAAGCACTTACCGGAAGAGAAGTCCCTTCCGGTGGCTTACCCCTGGATGTTGGAGCAGTGGTACAGAATGTGGGTACTGCCTTTGCTGTTTATGAGGCTATACAAAAAAATAAACCCTTAATTGAAAGAGTAGTTACGGTAACCGGGAAAGGTGTAAAACATGCATCAAATTTTCTGGTAAGAACAGGAACCCCTGTCAGCCAGCTCATTGAAGCAGCCGGTGGCATTCCTGAGAATACAGGAAAAATAATTAATGGTGGCCCTATGATGGGCAAAGCATTGAATTCGGTAGATGTTCCGGTAGTAAAAGGAACTTCTGGGATCCTTCTTATCCCGGCTGATGAGAGCCACAGGGAAGCAGTTAATCCCTGTATCCGGTGTGCCAGATGTATTTCCGTTTGCCCAATGGGCCTGGAACCATACTTACTAATGACCCTGGCAGAAAAAGCTATATTTGACCGGGCAGAAAATGAAAGAACCATGGATTGTATAGAATGTGGCTCATGCAGTTATGTTTGTCCGGCCAACCGCCCATTGCTTGATTATATAAGGCTTGGAAAATTCAGGGTTGGACAAATTATTCGAAGCAGAAAATAGTTTAGTTAAATAATAAAAATATGAGCAAGCTTATTACCATATCCTTATCACCACATCTGCATAGCCAGGATTCCACTAAGAAACTCATGAGAGGGGTCATTATTGCTTTGTTACCCGCTTTTGCTATTTCAGTATGGATGTTTGGATGGAGGACATTAATTGTTACCGCCGTTGCTATCTTATCAAGTTTACTGTTTGAATTCCTTATTCAAAAATATTTATTAAAAAAGAAACTCTCAATAAACGACCATTCAGCAATATTAACAGGCATGCTACTGGCATTTTGTTTACCTGTTAATATCCCCCTTGGGCTGGTAGTACTTGGCAGCCTTGTAGCAATAGGCGTTGGAAAAATGACTTTTGGCGGAATCGGGAACAACCCATTTAATCCGGCTCTGATAGGCCGCGTTTTTCTGTTTGTTTCATTTCCTGTAAAAATGACCAGCTGGCCAATACCTATGGGATTTAAGACTGCATTAACTGATGCTAGCACAGGTGCTACACCATTAGGTATAATAACAGAAGGATTACGAAATGAGGAAACTATTGATAGCATTATGAAGAATATCCCTTCTTCTATGGATATGTTTTATGGCAAAATGGGAGGATCTCTTGGCGAAGTTGCTGCAATAGCATTGATACTTGGATTCCTGTATTTATTGATAAAAAAGATTATTTCCTGGCATATACCTGTTAGCATAATTGGAACGGTTGCCCTGTTCACGGGAATTCTCTGGCTTGTGAACCCTGAACAAAACGCTGATCCTGTTTTCCATATCCTAACCGGAGGATTATTATTGGGGGCAATTTTTATGGCAACCGATTATGTTACCTCCCCAATGACACCCAAAGGAATGATTATTTTTGGTATTGGAATAGGTTTACTTACAGTTATAATAAGAAGATACGGGGCTTACCCCGAGGGAGTCCAGTTTGCTATACTTATAATGAATGCTTTTGTTCCCTTGATAAATTCATATGCTAAACCAAAAAGATTTGGAGAGGAGGTGAAAAATGGCTAAAAAAGAATCAACCTTAATCAATATGCTTATCGCTTTATTTGTAATCACTTTTGTTTCCTCCACATCCCTTGGATTGGTTTACCAGGTTACCAAAGAGCCAATTGCAGCAGCCAAACTTGCAAAAAAGATAGAAGCTATTCAGAATGTAGTACCGGAATTTAACAATCAGCCCAATGCTGAAGAATACAAAGTAGCTACAGAGAATGGAGACTCACTTACATTATACCCTGCTAAAAAAGATGGTGAACTGGTGGGTACAGCAGTTGAAAGCTCTACAAATCTTGGTTTCTCTGGCGAAATCAAACTAATGGTAGGCTTTCTGCCAGATGGTACCATTAAAGATGTTGCTGTACTTGAACATAAAGAAACGCCCGGCCTTGGAGATA
>JAOZKQ010000649.1 GCA_029935275.1 Bacteroidales bacterium
TAAATAGATATCCTTTAATTCGAAATGCTTTATTTTAAAGACGGGGAACAGTTAAGCCTCCATCTACCATAAATACCTGCCCGGTTGAGTATGGAAACTCTCCCATGGCAATAGCACTAACTACTTTTCCAACATCATCAGGCGTCCCCCAGCGGTTCTGCAGGCACAGGCCATTTTCAATGAGGCTATCATATTTTTCTTTTACACCGGAGGTCATATCTGTGCTGATTATCCCCGGGCGAACTTCAAAAACCGGGATATCAAATTCCCCTAAACGCACAGCAAAAAGTTGAGTGGCCATGCTAATTCCTGCCTTTGAGATACAATAGTCACCACGGTTAACAGAAGCAACAGTTGCAGAAATTGAGGAGATATTTATGATGCTACCAGAAAAATTAGTATCCTTTTGTTTTTGTTCAATCATCCAGTTTGCTGCCTCCTGAGTCAGAAAGTAATTTCCTTTCAGATTTGTAGAGATAACATCATCGAAGCTTTTTTCACTGGCTGTAAGGATATCCGCCCTTTCCTTCGGGGCGATACCTGCATTATTGACCAGGATATTAAGCTTTTTATAATGCTTTTTAACCTGTTGCAGGATACGCTTTCTATCCTTACTTAAAGCAATGTTCCCCTGGCAATAGATAGCATCAACCCCCATTTTTTTAATACTTTCGAGTATATCCTGCACAGATTCAACAGGACGTACACCATTAAAAGCAATATCAAAACCTGTTGATGCAAGGCTTTTTACAATACCATAGCCTATGCCCCGGCTACCTCCTGTTACCAATGCTACTTTTTTCATTTGTTAATTATTATAATTCAGGTATATCCACCCATGAACGTTTTGCCCAACTTTCCAGGCCTTTTTCGGCCAGTTGAACTCCCTTTGCACCCTCCCGCAGGTCCCATGGGAACGGATCCCCCTTTACTACATGTTTCAGAAATAGTTCCCACTGTAGCTTAAAAGCATTATCATAAACTTCCTGGTCGGGCACTTTTGACCATCCTTCAAAAAAATTAATAGACTGGGCTACATCCGGGTTCCAGACTGGTTTAGGTGTGTTTCCGTAATGTTGGGTATAACATTCACGTAATCCTGCAACTGCAGAACCTTTTGTGCCATCAACCTGAAGAGTTAAAAGATCATCTCTTCTAACCCGGACCGTCCAGGAAGAGTTAAACTGTGCAATAATGCCGTTTTCCAGTTTGAATGTGGCATAAGCAGCATCATCAGCAGTGCATTTATAACTTTGCCCCTGTTCATCAACACGTTCCGGAATATGGGTTGCCCCTAAACAGGAAACTGCCTTGACTTTTCCAAACACATCGTCCAGTACATACCGCCAATGACAGAGCATATCAACAATAATCCCACCATCATCTTCTTTTCTGTAATTCCAGGAGGGCCGTTGTGCCGGTACTGAGTCACCTTCGAATACCCAGTAACCGAATTCTCCTCTTACAGAAAGAATTTTTCCGAAGAAACCCTGCTCAATCAGCCTCTT
>JAOZKQ010000155.1 GCA_029935275.1 Bacteroidales bacterium
TTTTAAGTAGTGATCAGTATTTTACGGTAAGCACATCATGCACTTCCCGGTAGCCACCTGTTCCTTCAAATTTGTAATTTAAGATAAAGGCCCTGGTCACCGGATCAAAGGTGTTTTCTCCATTAGGTTCAACAATTGGTGTTTTTCCTAAACCGGTAACCGTAACAGAATTATCCTCACTAACTATAAGTCTTACCCTGTAGCCAGAGCTACCCAGATCAGCACAATCTGTTTCAAAAATTGTTTCGGTAACTGCAGTCATGGTTTTATCCATTGTAAAATCTCTTACTCCGGTAAACGGGTGTGTATATGTTCCGGTACTTACATATATGCTTACAGATGATTCTGCCCATTTTGTTGCAAATGTGTCTATTGCTGTAGGTTCAGGAATAAAGAAAGATTTATATGTAAAACCGCTTGCATAGTTTTCCAGAATCGAAAAATTTATATTAGCAGGAACCTGTACCAGAATATCTTGCCCGGAAAAATCTTTATAGCTAAGTATAGTTCCACGTTCCAGTTCGTCAGCCGGTAACCAATTGATAATAAGGCCTGTATCACTTAAAAGCACTTCCTTATATGCCCTTTCCAATAAGGAAGACTCGTATAAGTCTCCATAAGCAGTACCAAAAGCAGTTACCTTTATGGACCGGTTGCCTTCATCGTCTTTTGTGTAAATGTTAAAGGTATATGATTTTTCCTCCAGTCCTTCCAATATGTAACTAAGTGTATCTACATCATCTTCCTGGCTGTAGTTAAACAAGAGTGAGTCATTATCATCATTATAAAAGAACAAGACTTGATTAACATTGGAAGCATTGGCAAGAATACCTGTTAGCATTATTCGGTTTCTCCCTGCAAATGTTACAACCGAATCAACTTTTGTTGTATAGATAATTTCACCGTCTTTTATGTACTTATAATGGAAGTCCTCCATTTTATCACAAGAGTAGGTGAAGATTACTGTTAAAAATCCAAAAAGGAATAAATATTTATTTATAGTTTTCATAATTATCACTTTTAATTAATTTCTTCAATTATATCACCAAAAAAAGTTAATTCTGAGAAGTTAATGAAGCCTGCACCATCCCAGGTTTCCTGAACAGCAAACCTGAAATAACGTATTTCAATCGGAACTTCAAAGCTGTATTCATCCCCTTGAAAGAAATGTATCATATCTTCATCAGAATTCTGGCCATTTGGAAGACCTGAAGGCTTGACGGAAATACATTGATCTCTCAGTTGTATCCAGTTGTTCAAATCTCCTGTACCATCATCAGGAAGTTCAACCGACCCGTAAACATCATATCTCTTTGGATTTCCATGGCTATATGCCCAAAAAGATTGTTCCAGCCCCCTCTGATGAACAACAAATCTGCTTAGTCTTACCTTTACACCAAGGTCAATTGTCATGATCTGAGGCATGGAGTGATCCCCCTGTGAGTGGGTGAATGACTGATAATCTTCGTCATATCCACTTTCAAACCTTCCTTCCCAGGCATTCCAGTCGGTATCATTTGGTAAAATTACTTTCCTGAATTTTGTTTTATCAAGGCGTGCTTCATACATAGGTGTAATTGTACTATCGGGTGATTCCGGATATTTAGGGTCCGAAAAGTTATCCCAGCGATCCCTGACCACTACAAAGAACCTTGTTGGAACAGGTTCAAAGCCACGGATAGAATATCTGCCAGAGTCAACTGAAGTATAGATGATATGCTGAAGCTGAATAACTCCAAGGCTATCTTCAGCATAGATCATGATAGACACCGGGGCTTCTGCTAAATTCACCCAGGTAAATTTAGCCCCTCCAAAATCCGGGGCCATTATTAAGCTTTCCTGGATCAGATTTACAGGAGCTTCAAGTGGAGAACCGGTAAATTCGACCGGCTCTGAAACATTGGCACTTCTGTCAACAGCATAAAGCTTAACTGTCCGTTCTGAGGTATCTCCAAATCCTGAAATCATCAAACTGTTCTGATAAAAAGAAGCTTTAACCTCGCTTTTTTCTCCTTCTTTTATAAAATATTCAGCTTTTACATACAAAAGATCCTTATCATCAGGTAATTTATAGCTAACGTCGAAACCACCGGGTATTGCAGTAAATGTTTTTATTTCTACCGGGCCAGGGGGTATGTCATTTTGTATTACCGGCCCCAGAGTTTTTTCTTCACAGCTTCCAAGTATAATAATTGCCATGAATATCAATAATTTGAATATATTTTTCATTTTCATATATTTTTCATTTTTCATTTCATTAACTATTGATTTTACCAACCCGGATTCTGAACCAGGTTAGGGTTAAGTACCTGCTCATTTTCACGTATTGGCCACAAATAATCCCTAACTGTAAAACTCTGATTGAAAAGGGTATTTAAGCGATAATATTCACGCACTTCAGTTTTTAGAACATTCCATCCTTTAATTGGCTTATTCATGTATTCACGGGCCAGTTTCCATCTTTTCAGATCCCAAAAACGGGCACCTTCAAATGCCATTTCTATTAGTCTTTCCCTCTGGATTATTTCCCTCATACCTGCTTTAGAAGAAGGTTTGTCGGGTAGGTTTGAATGTGCTGCCCAGCTTTCCATAACACCGTTCAATCCGGCACGCTCACGGATTTTATCAATATATTCAAAAACTTCACCATCAGGAGCGCCTTTAACTTCATTTAAAGCTTCAGCATAATATAAATACAGGTCAGCAAGCCGGAGTGCAGGAAAGGCATAAGAAATCGTGTAGTAATAAACTCCGTTTCTAATCTCGTTTTCCAAAGCCACCAATTTTTTTGCATAATATCCTGTTACAGAATACTGGCTAACCTCAAAAACAGAAGAATATTCACCTTTTCTGTTTTTAATGATCCAGCTGTCATTATCATCAGTCACTTTACCATTGGCAAACCAGAGTGAACGGTCAAAAGCAATATCTGCATAAAAACGATACTCCCGGTCAAAATGAAGTGCCGCTGTTTGCTCGCCAATACCTATATAAAACTTGTCATCTTGTTCTGCAGTTCTTAGTTTATACCTGTTTTTATAATCAAATTCATTGTCCTCATCAATAGGTATCCCGTTTTTTGAATAATATTGTTCGGCAATTCTAAGTGTAGGTGCATGCCTGGATCCCACAGGATTTGAGGTTGCAGGATAAAGTCTGGGTTGGGCTTCATACTGAAGGTAATCTACAATACCAGAAGTACCCCCCCAAATGATTTCTTTATTCCATCGGTCAGTCATCCGGCTTCTTAATGCCATTTTCATCATTATGCTGTCATTATGAGGAAATGCCGAGACCAGATCAGATTTTTGGAATAGACCTTGTCCAATAGCATGTGCCATATCAATCGCAACTTTGCAGGCATCAGCAGCTTTCTGCCATTTTTGAGGGTCATAGGTAGAATTGAATAATAGTGTACCATCTTTATTTGCAAATGTAGCATAGTCAGGGTTCCCATTAAACAGGGGGCTGGCTGCGGTGATAAGGATTCTTGCTTTCATTGCCGCAGCAATTGGCTTGGTTATCCTGCCAAGCTCTGTGGCTTCATTTTCAAGGAGATCAGGCAGGTCAATCATAGCATTATCTATCAATCTTACTGCATAATTAAAACATGAGTCAACCGGGTCCCTATCTACTTTAATTGCATCAGTTCCTGCTGAAACCTCTGTACTTACGTCTGTAATGACCATAGGGCCATACATTCTTGTTAAGTAGAAATGATAATATGCTTTCAGAAAGTTTACCTCAGCTTTCCACCGTTTTCTTTTATATTCATTTAAGTCCTGGACCCCGTCAATTTTATCAAGAAATGTATTGCAGGCCCTTATACCTTCATATAAAGGTTTTCCCGAGTTATAGCCATTCCAGTAATCCATACGTGGGTTTGTAATATTTTGTTCCCCACGGGCAATTCTTACACCATTGTTATAGTTTAATCTGTCCGGATACCATATTTCATCTCCGGAAAGAAGGGAAGGATTGTTCCAGGCATCGCCATAATCTGGTAAATAAGAATAGCAGGTAAAAAGGTATTTTTCAGATGTAAATTTATCTGAAAATGCGTTATCAATAGTTGGGATATTATCCGGTACTACATCAAGGTATTCACAGGATGAGATATTTACAAGGAATACCAGAGTTATAATATATTTAATAATTTTCATATCTTTTAATGTATAAAGTTAAAATGATAATTGAACACCACCGTTTAGTACCATTTGAATTGGGTAGCCAAGTCCATTACCACCCATTTCAGGGTCCCACAATTTAAAATTACTAAAAGTATAAAGGTTAACTCCGTTAAAATAGAACCTGCATTGAGTAAGTTTAGCTTTAGCAATGACATGAAGTGGTAAAGAATAACCAATTTCCAGGGTCTTTAGCCTCATAAAAGCACCGTTTTGCATAAAATGCGTACTTGTTTGGCTATTGTTATTCATTACTGTCTCCGAAAGTCTGGGCCATAAAGCATATACATCCCTGTGTTCCTCAGACCAGTAACTGTCGGCATAAATCTTAAGGAGTTGATTATTACGTACTGTATTTAAATCTACAACTTCACCCGGATAGACAATATTGACAAAAGGAGCCGTATAATAAGGAGAAACCCAGAAAGATTCATTTCCAAGCCCCTGTAAGAATATTGAAAAATCAAAACCTTTATATCCCGTTGAAATACCAAAGCCATATACAATTTCAGGAGCTGTGGGAAAACCGATGGGCACCCTGTCCAGACCCGAAATACGGTCATCCCCGTTAATGTCTTTGTATTTTATATCCCCACCTGTATATTCACCAAATGTTTGTTCAGGAGAATTATCTACCTCACTTTGGTCAACAAAGAACCTTTCTGCAACATATCCCCAGGTTTGATTTATTGGTTTACCCACAGCTGAGCGCCAGGGAGTTTCAGAATAGTCAGGCTCTTCGGCCTTTGTAATGATCCCATGTGCATAGGTGAAATTAGCCCGTATCTGCATCCAGAAGTCTTTGTTAAAAGACTGGCTGTAATCAGCCGAAATGTCAATCCCCTGGCTTTCGGCCTCACCTACATTAGCCCTTACATTTGCTTCCAGTCCCATAGTTGCCAGCTGGATACGGTCCATCAGTATATTTGTTCTAACATCCCTGAAAATATCAGCCTGGATATTTAGCTTTTCAAAAAGGCCTAATTCAATACCTATATTCAGTTTCTTGGCAGTTTCCCAGGTAATCTGGTCATTTTCGTATCGTTGCACAGAAACACCGGATTTTTCGTAATCCATATAAGTTCCAAAGGGAATGCTTTTATTCCAGTCATTCATATTTACCTGTGATAAATAGAAGAAGCGGTCATCAGCACTTCC
>JAOZKQ010000156.1 GCA_029935275.1 Bacteroidales bacterium
GTATTTACCCAGTCGGTAAGTATCTTTTCCTGAGTTGGCATAATCTTAAATAATGACTAAAAATAGTTATAATCAATAATTAACCCTAATTTTTTGTAAAAAATCATTTTATAATAATTGGCTTATTCTAATTTCAGGTACTATTTTTATCTAGTAAAGAAGCTTCAATTTAGAATTGATTTAGTAACTTTATAAACTTTCACCCAAATAATTCATTTCAAGTAATTAAAATTCTTAATTATGGATTCTATTAAATTGAAAAGAAGGGATTTCCTGAAGAAATCGGCCATAGGTCTTAGCGGGGCCATACTGGCACCCAGCATTTTGCCATCCTGCGTTAACTGGAAAGGAGCCAACAACCGTTTACAGATAGGACATATTGGTGTTGGTTCCCGGGGAGGCAGTGAATTGAAAAATTATTTTCTCCATCTTGAGGGTTCCCGTTCGGTTGCGGTTTGTGATGTTTGGCAGGAGAGGAGGGAACGGGGGGCAAAATTCGTTGAGGCATACTACAAAAAGAATGAGATAAAAGCACCGGAATGTAAGCCATACCTTGATTTTGAGGAAATATTACAACGCAATGATATTGATGCTGTGCATATTACCACACCGGATCACTGGCATGTTACGGCTGCCATTAAAGCAGCTCGAGCCGGTAAACATATTATGTTAGCCAAGCCTCTAGGATTGAGTTATCCAAATTATTTGAAGTTGCAGAAAGCCCTGGATGAAAACAATGTCAGATTTCATTATGGAACCCAGCAACGTACAATGCGACATATGCAGCTTGGAATAAGTATGATCAAAGAAGGTAAGATTGGGGAAATTGATCGTGTTGATGTGTGGGCCCCGGGCAAGAATCCTGTTGAATCTCCGGTATGTAACGAGGTTCCCATATCTCCCGGTTTTGATTATGATCGATGGACTGGCCCGGCCCCGTTGAATCCTTTTTGTCCTGCCAGGGTGACCAACAATAGTTCATGGTTCCAGTATGATTATAGCATTGGATTTCTTGCTGGCTGGGGGGCCCATCCACTTGATATTATGGTCTGGGCTTTGAAAGATAAGGTTAAAGGGGTTTATTCATGTGAAGGAGCCGGGGAATTTTGGCCTGAGGGAGGGATTTACAACAATATTTTATCCTGGGATTTGAATTATAATTATCAAAGTGGAATAGAACTTCATTTTGTTAGTACCAATATTGCAGGGCATGGAATGTTAGACCATCGTGAACGAAAGGAAGGTAATGGTACTACTTTCTATGGCTCTAAAGGCTGGATTTCGCTAAGCAGGTCATCAGCACAGTCGAATATTGCTGAGATAGATAAGAAGTTAAACGATTTCCCTAAAAATAAAGGAGGTGGAATTATGAGTGAGGAAAATACAATGGGGCAAATGTTTCTTGATGTTATTACCGGGAAATCCAGTGAAACATGCCCTCTTGATGAAGCAATTATCTCTGATACCATCAGCCATATGGGTGATATTGCTATCAGGTCGGATCACAAAATCAACTGGGACCCGCAAAAGGGAGAAGTAGTTGGCGATACTGCAGCAAATAGTTTATATATGCGTAAAATGAGGGAACATTATACAGTATAGAATATTTGCATTCAATACAAATTCGGTACAATCCCTGAAGTATGAATAAAATTCAAAATAGTTAACCTTATTCTGACATTAACAATTAGCAACTTTATAAACTATTCATATCGTAAAGCCTGGGCCGGGTTTGTGTTGGCAGCTTTGATGGCCTGATAACTGATGGTAATCTGTGCAATAATCATTGCCAGTAGCGCAGCACCTGCAAAAATCCACCAATCCAGAGAGGTTTTTGTATCGTACTCTTGTAGGAATTTATTCATAGCAAACCAGGCCAATGGACATGCCAGGATGGCCGAGATAAATACTAAAAGGGCAAAACGACGTGAAAGGAGCTGAATTACCATGGTTTGAGTAGCACCCATGACTTTTCGAATCCCGATTTCTTTGGTACGTTGCTCAGCAGTGTATGAGGCGAGTCCGAATAAGCCCAGGCAGGCAATGATGATGGCAAGAATAGCCAGATATTTTACCAGGCTTCCCATTCGCTCTTCTGTTCGGTACATGCGGTCAATATCATCATTTACAAATTTGTAATCAAAGGGGTATCCGGGCATAATATCATTCCACACAACTTCCAGCTTTTTCATGGAGGTAGCAATTTGTTTTGGATCTAATCTCACTACCATGTTATTTATAAATCCGGTAGTATCCGTTACAATTACAAACATAGGTTCCACCTCTTCCCGGACTGATTTAAAATGAAAATCTTTCATAATACCAACTATCTTACCCGAAAAACCCCATACGTTCAATTCTGTGCCCAGTATATCCGGTTTGTCGATTAATTGGGCCAGCTTTTCATTTATCAGAAAATTACCTACGGTATCCTCAAAACTCTGGATGAGGTCACCAGGATAATCCGGCGAGAAATCTCGCCCCTCCTTCATTTCAATACCATAAGTTTTAGCGTAGTTAAAATCAACAATATTATAACTGGCCAGGAATTCGAGATCGGGATCTTTTCCGGGCCATTCCACACCACCGGTATTGCTACCTATCATGCTTGGATTGTGAACTGTACCGGTAACAGATTCCACAAAGCTTTCCCTTAAAAAGGCATCCCGGATGATATGATAATTTGGCTGGGTTTCACCACGCAGGGGTACATACATCAACATCTCCTTGTCATATCCGACCTTTTTATTCCTCATAAAGTTCAACTGGTTGTAAATAATAACGGTACCAATGACCAGAAAAATGGAAATACTAAATTGGAATACCACCAGTATCTGCCGAAATATTGAGGAACCTTTTGATCCGGTACCGGAATAACCCTTTAATACCTGTATGGGTTTGAAACGGGAAAGGTAAAGTGCTGGATAGGTGCCGGAAATCAGTCCGGTCAGTAAGGCTACAATTGTCAGGGCAATAAGGAATTGATAATTCATGTAATCCTCAAGCACAATATCTTTTCCCGAAATATTGTTGAAAACACCGCTAATCAATTGCACCCAAAAGAGTGCCAGTATTGTTGACAGGACAGCCATCAGAATTGATTCTCCAAAAAATTGGGTAATAATGTTTTTACGAAAAGCACCTACCACTTTTCTAACACCAATTTCATTAGATCGATTTACTGATCGGGCGGTCGATAAATTCATAAAATTTATACAGGCAATTAACAATACAAAAATAGCGAGTATAGAAAAAATATATACATATTGAACATTTCCCGGTGCATGTCCATATCCAAAATATGAGAATAAATGCAGTCGCTTCATTGGTGCAACCAGAAAATCTGTTGTGGATTCAGGATTGTGTTCCCTTGCAATATTGGTTAGCATGGTGTCAACCTTGACAAGATCAGCTTCATTGTTCAACTCAACAAATGTGGTAATGGAATTACTGCCCCAATGATCATTATATTGTTTAATTTCTTTTAAAAAGTCAAAAGGCATAATTGCATCAAATTGGATCCATGAGTTTTTGGGTACTTTATCAATAACTCCTTTTACTGTAAATTCATATTGATTGTTAACAGAAATGGATTTACCAATCGGGTTATCGGTATCAAAATATTTTTGGGCTAATTCTTTAGTGAGGACAATTGAAAAAGGTTCATTTAATGCCGTTTTTGGATTGCCATGGATCAAAGGGAAAGTGAACATTTCAAAAAAGATCGAGTCTGCTGCTTTTAGATTACTCTCATAAAAGGATCTGTCTCCGACCTGGAATAAAAGCCCTCCGACCCCATTTAGGCGAGTGGCATTCTGGATTTCAGGAATACGTTCAGCCCACACAGGGCCAGAAGGATAAGGAGTTACATTAACATGATAAGTCCCCGAAGAATAATGCTGGTCTTCTTCGACACGGTACAAATTGTCAATGTTTCCATGAAACCTGTCATAGTTGAGTTCATCCAGTACCCAGAAAAGGATTAGAATAGTACAGGCCAGGCCAAGTGAAAGGCCAAGGATATTGATGAAAGAAAGGGACTTTTGGCGGAATAAATTACGAAATGCAATTAATAAGTAATTCTTTAGCATGGATAAATGTTTTATTTATGGTAAGCTCTAATAGTTAGAAATTTTCAATCCGCAGTCCGTCAGCCGATGGATGAGGAATTTAAAATTTTGTTTAACGATGCTCCCGATAGCGATCAGGACTTCAAAGAGCAATTTTTAGAGCTTACCTTAATGTCCAATTACGGATATATAACAAAAGACGATAAATATAGGAAAACATTGCATTATAATTTTATACCGGGGCTTTTTCATCTCCTTATAGCTATTTACAGACATGGATATTTTTCTGGTAATTACACTTTTTACTTTCATATTTCGACTTTTTTGACATTCGCCTGAATTTTTGTATTTTAGGGCTGCAATAAATATTAAACTTATGAGACTCTTATTAATTAGTAACTCAACAAATGCCGGTGAGGCATATTTAGATTATCCAAAAGAACAAATCCGGAAATTCCTGGGTACTGAGAAAAAAACATGTCTTTTTATCCCTTATGCTGCAGTAACTTTTTCTTTTGATGATTATGAAGATAAAGTTCGGGAACGATTTGAAGAAGTTGGCCATGATGTTCGTTCCATTCATAAATACCTGGATCCGGTCCAGGCTATTGAAGAAGCAGAAGCTATTGTAGTTGGTGGAGGCAATACCTGGCAGCTTACTAAAATGCTTCAAGATAAAGGACTAATGAAGCATATAGTTAAAAAGGTAAGAAATGATATGCCTTATATCGGCTGGAGTGCAGGCTCTAATTTAGCTTGTCCGAGTATTAAGACTACCAACGATATGCCAATTGTACAACCAGAAAGTTTTGCTGTGTTAAAGCTTATCTCTTTTCAGATTAATCCTCATTATCTTGATGCAAATCCTGACGGACATGCAGGTGAAACCAGGGAAATGCGTATTGAAGAGTTTCTGGAGGTGAACCGTAAAATTTATGTGGTAGGTCTCAGGGAAGGCACAATGCTGAAGCTGGAAAACGGACATTTAAAGCTTCTGGGATCTAAAAATGCCAGGGTATTTAAATATGGAACAGAACCAAAAGAGGTTTCAGGAGAGTCCGATCTGGCTTTTCTTTTGAAAAAATAGTTTTTTATAATGTGTTGTCCTTTAAACGTAAGCTTTTCAGACATGTAAAGAAAAAACCTGAAACAAGGTCTGCCCGCAAAAAGGCCGGACCACCCCGTCATGACTGCTTTCCAAACGTTCCCATGTCCGGGGACGATGGGAAGTTTTACTTTACAAAAAGTTCTGTCGTAATGGAACGGATTAT
>JAOZKQ010000157.1 GCA_029935275.1 Bacteroidales bacterium
CTTTATATGAAACTCCTTTATAACAGATCTCCTTGTTTTTACAGATTTTGGTTCTGGTTCTTCCTGATCTTAATTCTGGTAGCTTCTTCAATACCCAAATTACCAGATCCGAGTATTGAATTTAAGTCTTTTGATTTAATCTTACGAATAGATTATATCTTACATTTTTTGCAATATGCCATATTGAGCAGTTTATTTGTTCTCTGGCAGGGGCTTAAAAACAAAGAATTTACAAATCAAACTTTAATAATCACTCTGATTATTGGAATTGTCTTAGCAAGTCTGGATGAATACCACCAGTTATATATTCCAGGCCGGAGATATAATCCTGTTGATATGTTCTATAATAATCTGGGTATTATTTCAGGAACAATACTTACCGTATTGTATATCAGAAGAATAATTTCAAAAGGGATTATTCACTAAAAAAAATTAATTTTATAGCTATTCAT
The DNA here is from genome assembly GCA_029935275.1 of Bacteroidales bacterium. Taxonomy (GTDB): domain Bacteria; phylum Bacteroidota; class Bacteroidia; order Bacteroidales; family VadinHA17; genus JANTGF01. The sequence goes on from JAOZKQ010000157.1 coordinate 453, forward strand.
TTATAAGCATCTCTTCATCAGATTTAAATAAACTTATCAAAACCTTTGGTTTTATTAAACCTGCCCAAAATGCCCCCAGAAAAGCAATAACTGCAATTACTGAAGCCTTCAACAACCATGGAGAGGCAATTTTTGTTGAGAAATAACCCATTAGTATCACTAAAATCATAAATCCAAAGAGTTTGAGAATAATACGGCTTTGCTTCTTAAAGTTGAAAAAACGATAAACAAGGAAAATTTGAAATGCAACTACCAGAATCTGGGTAATAACACTCGCCACTGCCGATCCTATTGCAGCAAACTCAGGAATAAACAAAATATTTAAGCCAACATTTAACACTAAACCAATTCCCGCAATTATATTTAGCTCTTTCAGATAACCTCCTGCAGTTAATAGCGTGCCTGCAATATAAGTAATGGAAACAAAAATATGGGCAAGCATCAAAACAGCCAATATCGGGGCAGACTCAAAGGTATATTGATTATACAAAAGATCCATAAATTCATTCTTATAGAAAATTAAAATTACGGAAATAACTGTAACCGGCACCATTAATATCATTAATGAAAAAGTAGTCAGTTCCTCAACAGGAATACCCCTTCTGATCATTCTTGAATACATTGGCAGTAATAAAGTGGCAAAAAGAAAAGCAAACATTGTAAAGGCATCCAGGATGCGAAATGCCTGTGCATAGATTCCGGCTTCAACATTACCTCCCGGCAACATTCGTTCCAGCATTACCGAATCAATGCGATAATAAACTGACATAAGTACCACTAATAGTGCGTATGGATAGCTTTTCTTCAGAATATTCAACATAAGTTTAATATCGAAACTAAATCTGAAAATACCCACTCTTTTACGAACCAGAAGAAAAGCAATCAGCATTGAAATAGTATAAGCAAGTGTTTGGGTATAAACGAACCACTCTATACTAAACTGATGATTGAAAATATTTGTCCAAAGTAGCATGCTGCAAATAACGATCATGATAAGCCGGTCAAGAACAGACAATAAGCTATCCGTGACGAATTTCTGCAAACCACTGATATTAGACCTTAGGTATAAAAAGAAAGAAGCCAGAAACTGATTCAAAACAAGGAACCAGAGCAAATGGACCTGCCTTTGATCATAACCAAGAATAGATGCTAAGCCAAAAACAACAAACCCATAAAAGATAGCCAGTAGGAATTTAATGCCAATTATGTTTGTAAAATGAGATTGTATCAGATGGGGATGCCGGGAGATTTCACGATTATTGAAGTTTGTTATTCCAAGGTCAAGCAAAATATTCAGTAACAGAGAAAAACTAAATAAAGAGAAGTATAAGCCATATTCAGCTGCACCAACAGTATTTTGAACTGTCCTGTCAATTCCAAAAATCCAAAATGGTTTAACCAATATGTTCAGGCCTATAAGTAAAACCAGATTAGTAAAAAACTTCTTTTTCAAATTGAATTTATTAATTTAGCTTTACAAAAGTAATAAAGCCTTAGAATCTTTTAGTTTTTTAAATGAGAATTGCTGTAAATACCCGCTTATTAATTAAGGATAAACTTGGAGGAATTGGATTTTTCACCTGCCAAACACTCAAAATAATAACCCGGGCGCATCCTGAACATACTTTTTATTTTATTTTTGACCGGGACTGGGATACAGAATTTATTTTTTCAGACAATATAATTCCTGTAAAGGTAAAACCGCCAACCCGGCACCCTATTTTATGGCATATTTGGTTTCAATACAGTATTCCAAGACTCTTTAAAAAGATAAAACCAGATCTTTTTCTGTCACCCGATGGCTTTATATCCCTACATACAAATGTTCCTTCACTAACGGTAATACATGACATTAATTTTCTTCACTTCCCACAGGATCTGCCATTTTCTGTTAGAAAATACTATCTGAAATATTTTCCCCTTTTCGCAAAAAAAGCCCACAGGATCTCAACCGTTTCTGAATATTCTAAAAAGGATATGATAGAAAACTATGCTTTAGCTCCTGGAAAGATTGATGTAGTTTATAATGGGGTAGATAGCATCTTTAAACCTCTTGCCAAAGAAGAACAACAGAAAATACGGGAAAAATATAGTGAAGGAAATCCGTTTTTTATCTTTATAGGATCCTTGCTTCCCCGTAAGAATTTGCCAAGGTTGTTTAAAGCCTTTGACCTTTTTAAACGGGAAACAAAGTCTCCCCATAAATTAATTCTGATTGGTGACCCAATGCATAGTTTCAGGGAAATAGACCAGACCTTTTCGGTAATGAAATTTAAAAAGGATGTGCTACTTATTGGTCGGGTTCAAAGGGATGAGACAGCCTTATTACTAGCTTCTTCCAGGGCACTTTTGTTTGTTTCATATTTTGAAGGATTTGGCATTCCACTCATTGAAGCATTCAGGTCAGAAGTTCCTGTGCTGGCCGGCAACCAAACCTCCCTCCCGGAAATTGGCAATGATGCAGCACTCTATGTCGATCCTTTTTCTGTTCAATCAATTAAAGAAGGAATGATTGAAATCGATCAAAACAAGATGCTTCGTGAGCAATTAGTTAGTAAGGGTGTGACTCAGGGAGAAAAATACACCTGGGACAGATCTGCTGGTCTTTTATGGAAAAGTATAGAAAAAATGTTATCAGTTTAGTTTTTATTCAGGCAAAATGAGCCAATCACAAAAAAGATTATTAAGTTTTTATAAGGCTGATACCATTGAAGCAGGTTGTGATGAAGCTGGAAGAGGCTGCCTTGCCGGACCTGTTTTTGCTGCAGCAGTAATTCTGCCTCCTGATTTTAAAAATTCCTGTTTAAATGACTCTAAACAAATCTCAGATAAAAAACGCTATGAACTTCGTATAATAATTGAAAATGAAGCGATAACCTGGGGTGTGGCATCCATATCAAATCAGGAAATAGATAAGATCAATATACTTCAGGCCTCCATAAAAGCCATGCACCTGGCAGTGAAAAAGCTATTACCAAAGCCCGAACTATTGCTGATCGATGGAAACAGGTTCAAGCCATACCCTGCTATACCCCATGTTTGTTTTGTAAAGGGGGATGGGCGTTTTATGGCGATAGCAGCCGCTTCAATTCTGGCAAAAACATATCGTGATGATTTCATGAAAAAGCTCCACAAAAAATATCCGGTTTATAACTGGGGCCAAAACAAAGGATATCCTACCAAAGAACACCGTTCAGGCATTATGGAAGCAGGAGCCTCACCATATCACAGAAAATCATTTCAATTACTTGACCGGCAATTAAAGATTGATTTAAAATAAATATAAAATCTGAACTGTATCAAATAACACATTGAAAATAGCTATAAAACTTCCAATAAAAACTTATATTTGCGATCAAATATTATTTGTAATAATTCAAAAGAACTTAACACTTATGAGAAAGATCACTCTAATCACCATTAGTTTATTGTTTGTTTTCAATTTTTCATTGAAAGCAGATGAAGGAATGTGGCTCCTGCCCCTCCTTGAAAAATTAAATGTAGGGAAAATGACCGAAATGGGACTGGAACTCAGTGCTGAAGAAATATACAGTGTAAACAATTCCAGCCTGAAAGATGCCATTGTTATTTTTGGTGGAGGCTGTACCGGTGAAATTGTTTCTGACCAGGGACTTTTACTTACCAATCATCACTGTGGTTATGGCAGTATTCAAAAACACAGTTCTACAGAGCATAATTATCTGGATAATGGTTTCTGGGCCAAATCAAAAGAAGAAGAATTAACAAACCCGGGACTGAAAGTAGTTTTCCTTGTACGTATTGAGGACGTGTCAGAAAAAATCAATACGGCCCTGGATGATAAAATGAATGAAGCAGACCGCAAAGCAAAAATAGAAGAGATATCTAAAGAAATTGAAAATGAGGCAACAGATGGGAATCACTATAAAGCCAATGTACGATCTTTCTTTGCCGGAAACAATTACTACCTCCTGGTTTATGAAACTTATCGGGATGTTAGATTGGTAGGTACACCCCCCAACTCAATCGGAAAATTTGGAGGTGATACCGATAACTGGGAATGGCCAAGGCATACAGGAGATTTCAGTGTTTTCCGCGTTTATATGTCACCCGATGGAAAACCTGCAAAATATTCTGCTGATAATGTTCCTTTAAAACCAAAACATTTCCTCCCTGTTTCAACCAAAGGTGTTCAAAAAGATGACTTTGCCATGATATTGGGATATCCTGGAGGAACACAAAGATATATGACCTCCTATGGAGTTGAAGAAGTATTAAAAATTACTCACCCAAACCGTATTAAGATAAGAGGTGCAAAGCAGGATATTATGCTTGAAGACATGCTTGCCAGTGAAAAAGTTAAGATTCAATATGCATCAAAATACTCCGGCTCAAGTAATTACTGGAAGTTTTCCATAGGGCAAAGTGCCGGCCTTAAAAACTTGCATGTTAAGGAGAAAAAGCAGGCCATTGAAAAGGAATTCACAAACTGGGTAAATGAAAGTGCTTCCCGAAAAGATAAATACGGAGATGCCCTTAAGCTTATCAAGACTTCTATAGAGGGTCGCAAGGACTATAAAAATGCAACTCAATACACTTCTGAATGTTTATTGAGAGGAAGTGAAATAATTGGCTTTGCAATGCGTACATCCGGTTTGAAAAAAGCCCTTGAGGATAATGACCAGGAACGGATAAAAAAATCAACTGAATCTCTTAAAAAGTCATCTATAAGCTTTTATAAAGATTACAATGCACCCACCGACCAAAAGGTTGTGAAAGAAATGTTCAGGATTTTTGCTGAAGATGTACCTTTAGAATATCAACCTGATATTTTCAATACTATCCGTAAAAAGTACAAAGGGGATTATGGTAAATTTGTAGATAAAATGTTTGAAAAGTCTGTATTCA
>JAOZKQ010000650.1 GCA_029935275.1 Bacteroidales bacterium
CATGATAAAAGCACATTCATTTCATATACCCGTCATGGGGACTTCATTTTCGGTTGATACGCCACTAAAGGTCTCTCAGTTCGGAATTGACTCTGTTATTTCAATTGTTGACGACTTCCTTCTGGAAAAACTAAGAAAGATGTATTGTGGCAAATTTGAAATACCTTATGTTGAGATTTCGGAAAAAATTGATGATTTCAGGGCTAAAAGGATTACATCTTACCTAAACTTAATAAATAAACTAGCTGAAGAGAAATTTGAAAAATTCAAAATTTCAGTTTCTGAAAAAGGAACTGAAATTAAAAATGAATATTTCCATATGTTACCTGACACATCCTCCATAAAACATGATTTCAGTAACTTAACTGCGAAATATTTTAATGTGGAAGATATTAAATCCTGGATTAAGGATCATTTATCAATGGGTAGTATTGATGTAAATATTATGACCAAAGTTGATAAGGATAATTATAAGAATGGAGAGAAATTACCTGTTGAATATAACGATGCTCTTGCAGCATTCCGGGGGTACGCAAATAGTGACTTACAATCTTCAGTAATCCTATCGGCTGGGATGAATCCTCGCTTATATGCTTATATGGAGCAGTTTAAGGATTTTTATCCTGATGAAAACGGGGAAATAAAAAAGAAGATTGTCCTGAAAGTCAGTGATTACAGATCAGCGATGATACAGGGAAAATTTCTTGCTAAAAAAGGGCTTTGGGTTTCGGAATACAGAATTGAATCAGGCCTTAATTGTGGCGGACATGCTTTTGCTACAGACGGCATTCTTATGGGTCCGGTAATGGCCGAATTCAGGGATAACAGAAAAGAGCTTGCTACAGCAATTCATGAAGTACTGGTTCAGGCACTTTCAAACAAAAACCACCCCATACCTGAAACAGAATTACCGTTAAAAATCACAGCCCAGGGTGGTGTAGGTACAGCAGAAGAACATCAGTTTCTTATCGATCATTATGAAATCGACTCAGTAGGTTGGGGGACTCCATTTCTTTTAGTACCTGAAGCAACAACGGTTGACGATATTACTTTACAGAAATTAGCTGATGCCCGGGAAGAAGACTTATACTTAAGTTATGTTTCTCCACTAGGTGTCCCATTCAATAATCTAAAAGGAAATACAAGGGATGCATTTAAATATGAAATGATAGAAAAAGGAAAACCAGGAAGTTATTGCCCGAAAAAACTACTCGTTTCTAATAAAGAATTTACAGAAAAAGCAATTTGCACCGCTTCAATGCAATACCAGCGTATTAAATTAAAAGAATTGGAGGGTGAAGGCTTGCCCCTTGAAAAGTATCAAAACAGGTTCAATAAGATAGTTGAAAAAACTTGTCTTTGTCTTGGTTTGGCTGCACCTGGTTTATTGGTAAATGATGTTGACATCCGGAAAGGCGATGAAGGAGCTTTGGTTTGTCCGGGTCCAAATCTGGCCTATTTCTCAAAAATTATGAGTTTAAAAGAAATGGTTGATCATATTTA
>JAOZKQ010000651.1 GCA_029935275.1 Bacteroidales bacterium
ATTAAGCAGATAACAAATGAAATTGAATCTGTGGAAGGGGTGCGTTTATTGGATGTGGATCCGGGAAAAGCTACTAATCGCACAGTAGTTACTATTGTTGGTACTCCTGATGAGGTTATAGAAGCGGCATTTCTTGGAGTCAGGAAGGCAGCTGAGTTGATTGATATGAGTAAACACAAGGGAGAACATCCCCGGATGGGGGCTACTGATGTTTGTCCCCTTGTTCCTGTTTCCAATATTAGCATGGAAGAAACGGTTGAATATGCACATAAACTGGCAAAACGAATTGGAGAAGAGTTGAATATTCCTGTATATTGTTATGAAAATGCAGCTACAAAGGAGGCGTGGCGTAATCTGGCTATTGTCAGGGCAGGTGAGTATGAAGCCTTAAAAGAAAAGCTGGCAAAGCCGGAGTGGAAACCTGATTACGGACCTGCAAAGTTCAATCAGCAGGCCGGTGCAACTGCGGTAAGTGCACGCGATTTTCTGGTGGCATACAATATTAATCTGAATACTACTTCCACCCGAAGGGCAAATGCCATTGCTTTTGATGTAAGGGAGCGTGGGAGAGTAAAAAGGGAGGGCGATTCGCTAAGCGGCAAAATAGTGAAAGATGCAGCGGGTAATCCTGTTTATATCCCGGGGAGCCTGAAAGCAGTGAAAGCCATTGGTTGGTTCATTGAGGAATATGGTGTTGCACAGATTTCCATTAACCTTACCAATATTTCCATAACTCCTGTGCATGTGGCTTTTGATGAGGTTTGTAAAAGTGCAGAGAAAAGAGGTATCCGGGTAACAGGATCGGAGTTGGTTGGTTTGATCCCCCTGAATGCTATGCTGGATGCAGGGCGTTATTTTCTTAAAAAGCAGGAAAGGTCAGCCGGAGTTTCAGATAAGGAATTAATAAAAATTGGTGTAAAATCACTTGGTTTGGATGATTTATACCCTTTTAAACCAGATGAAAAAATAATTGAATACTTACTTGCAGATAAAGATGATAAATTTTTGGTAAGCATGACACTTGAGGATTTTATGAATGAGACTGCTTCTGAATCTCCTGCTCCCGGAGGGGGGTCTGTTTCTGCTTATATGGGATCCATGGGGATAGCCCTGGGTACCATGGTGGCAAACCTTTCTTCGCATAAACGGGGCTGGGATGACAGATGGCAGGAATTTTCGGACTTTGCAGAAAAAGGAAAAGTGTTTCAGGAGGAATTATTAAGATTGGTTGATGAAGATACACGTGCATTTAATAAAATAATGGATGCATTTCGTTTGCCAAAGAAGTCAGAAAGTGAAAAGAAATTACAGGAAACAGCCTTAGATGAGGCTACAAAAAATGCTATTCTGGTACCTTTTAAAGTTATGGAACTTGCTTTTAATTCTATGGAAGTTTTAGAGAAAATGGCCATGATTGGTAATCCTAACTCCATTTCTGATATTGGTGTTGGTGTAATGGCTGCCAGGGCATGTGTCCGGGGCGCTTTTCTTAATGTAAAGAT
>JAOZKQ010000158.1 GCA_029935275.1 Bacteroidales bacterium
CATAGTCTAAATATATAACAATAATTAAAAAAATGACATTTATCGACTATTATAAAATATTAGGTATTGATAAAAAGGCTGGCGATAAAGAAATTAAAAAAGCATATCGGAAATTAGCACGGAAATATCACCCGGACCTAAATTCGAATGACAAAACAGCTGAAAAAAGATTTAAAGAAATAAATGAGGCTAATGAAGTGCTAAGTAATGCTGAAAACCGTAAAAAGTACGATAAATACGGAAAAGACTGGAAGCATGCTGAAGAGTTTGAAAAAGCTAAACAACAGCAACAATACCAAAGAAATGCATACCAGGGAAGTTTTTCAGATTACGCAGAAGATGACTTCTCCAGCTTCTTTAGTTCTATGTTTGGAGGAGGTTCAGCTAGACAAGGAGGCAGAAATGTAAAATTTAAAGGACAGGATTTTAATGCTGAATTACATCTCGATCTAAAAGATGTTTATCAAACTCATAAACGTACATTAACTGTTAATGGTAAAAATATTCGTTTAACTATACCTGCCGGAGTTAAAAACGGGCAAATAATAAAAATAAAAGGACACGGAGGTAAAGGTGTGAATGGTGGACCAAATGGTGATTTGCATATAAAATTTTTAATTACTAATCATAGCAGGTTCAAGCGGGATAAAGATAACTTATATACAGCACTTGATCTTGATCTGTACAAATCAATGCTGGGAGGAGAAATCACTGTTAGCACCTTTAACGGTAAAGTAAAACTAAAGGTGAAACCCGGAACTCAAAATGGAACTAAGGTAAAACTGAAAGGGAAAGGTTTCCCAGTTTACAAAAAGGAGGGTCAGTTTGGAGATTTATACATTACTTACCAAATAAAAACCCCAACAAATCTAAGCGATAAAGAAATAGAACTATTTGAAGAACTAGCTAAACTAAGATAGATATGGAAGAAAAAAACTTTATTTCTGTTGTTCAGCTTTGTTCACACTACGAAGTAGAAGTATCATTTTTTAATGAACTAAATGAAGTTGGCTTAATTGAATTAATTCCAATAGAACAAACTTTGTGCCTTCATCAGGATAAAATAAACGATGTTGAGAAAATGATACGAATTCACCAGGAATTAAATGTGAACATAGAAGGTATTGATGTTATTTTTAATCTGTTACAAAAATTGGATGATCTAAAAGATGAATTAAATACAATGCAAAACAGATTACGATTGTATGAATATGATTAAGAAGAAAAAACAATTACTACATTGGGTAGGCTGTGCCCTGCTAATAAATATTGAAGTGGGCTTATCAAACTACCTTACATGCGATTTTCGCCCTGGCTGGCTAATTCATAAGTGACTCTACCCCGGGTGGTATTTGAAGTTAAATTCAGCATTAGAAATTAAAAGAAACAAGTTATGTTTGAATTTATTGACATTACTAATAATAAGATTAATATTGATAAAAGGAATACTGCTTTCTCTCAATTCAGGAGGATATTTGGTAAAGTGCCACCACATCTTGAATTAGTGGGAAATATCAATCCGGAATTGTTAAGTGATTTTCTAAAATATAATATGGGTCTATTGAAAAATAAGAAATTTCATAGAGACTATTTCATTTTTATTAGATTGCATACAGCATTAAAACAAAACTATGAGTATTGCATAGATTTTAATTCCAGTTTATTAATGGAAGCCGGCTATGACAAATACCTGATTGAAAAGTTGGATGATATTGATAATTTCCCGGTTGATGATAGTTTAAAACTATTGGCAAAAAAATCTTATAAAGCGATATTTGATTCTGTAGAATTTGGAGAAACAGACTTACAGGAATTATATGATTCAGGCTGGGAAATAGCAGAGATCTATCAGGTTATTGACCACATTGGCCTTTTGGAAAAAAATCGTAGAATAATCAAAGCATTCTTAAAAAGTACAGGGTAAAACAGGGGAGATAAGCCTTGAAAAGTCAAAAATTCATACTGCTTCCTGTAATAAAATATTATATTTAGAAAAAGTAATAGTTATATGAAAAACCTAAGTCTCATAATTGTATTTCTCATTGTATTAATTACAATCAGTTGTAACAATAACTCTAATGTGATTGTTGTTTATACAAGCGTTGATCAAATATTTTCAGAGCCAATTTTAAAAGGATTTGAAGATGAAACCGGAATTCTGGTAAAGGTTGTTTATGATACAGAAGAAACAAAATCTACCGGAGTCCTGAACCGGCTGATTGCCGAAAAAGAAAACCCTCAATGCGATTTGTTCTGGAGTGGAGACCCTGTAAGAACTATTGTGCTTAAAAACAAAGGAATCACATTACCCTACCAGTCTCCTGTAGCCAATTATATTGATCCGGTTTATAAAGATCCTGAATATCACTGGACTGGTTTTTCAGCACGGGCAAGGGTACTGATTTACAATAAAACCCTGTTGGAAATGGCTACTGCCCCCCAATCAATTTTCGACCTGGTTAAAGAAGAGTTCAGAGGAAAAGTTGCGATCGCGAACCCTTTGTTCGGAACAACAACTTTCCATATCTCTGCCCTGTTTTCGGTTATTGGAGATGAATCGGCGAAACAATTCCTATCGGATTTGAAAAATAATAATGTAGTTATTGCTACCAGCAACGGAGATGTTAAAAAGCGGGTAATGCAGGGAGAAGTTTCCTGCGGCCTCACCGATACCGATGATGCCTATGAAGCTATGAAGGAAGGTGGAGATGTTGGTATTATTTTTCTGGACCAACAGGGGATAGGCAGCTTAATAATGCCCAATACAGTTTGTCTGATAAAAGATTCACCTCATACAGAGAATGCTAAAAAAATGATGGATTACCTTCTAAGTAAAGAAACCGAAGCTAAATTGGCAATTTCTTGTGCCCAGATGCCCTTACATAAAGGAGTGGATATTCCTGAAGACATTCCATCATTAGATAATATTATTCCAATGAAAATTGATTATGATAAGACTTCACAAAAGCTGGAAGAGATTCAAAGTTATCTGAAAGAATGGGCAGAAAATTAAAAGCACATCCGGTTTTCACGATAGTATATGTAAGCTTTGTCTTCTTCGTAGTTATTCCTGTTGCCTATACACTTGGAACAGCCTTTTTTGATGATAATTCATTAAGTGGTAATATACAGTTATTAAACAAAGGGACATTTATTCTTCTGGCTAAAAGCTGTATCATTGCTTTTTCTATTGCTGTTTTCTCCACATTTTTTGGGACTATATTAGGTTTTTTGCTCTATAAAACGAATGTCTTATTTCGTGGATTTTTCAAAGTATCATTACTAATTCCTTTATTCATTTCCCCATATATTCTGGCAGTTGCCTGGAAGGATTTCTTTTTTATTTTTTTCAATAATATAAGTTTTATATCTTCATATATCGGTGTAATACTGGTATTGACAACCATCTTTACACCATTATCAATGCTTATAATTGGTAGTGCATTGTCAAATATTAATGCGCAATTGGAAGAAACGGGTTTTGTAATTACAAACTTCCGGAGAGTGATTTTGAAAATTATTCTGCCTCTGATAAAACCAGCTTTGATTAGTTCTTTTGTTCTGGTTTTTATTTTTAGTATTTCCGAGTTCTCCGTTCCGGCATTTTTTGGAGTAAAGGTTTTTACTACAGAAATATTTACTCAATTTTCAGCATTTTACAATCACTCCCTTGCCATTTTGCAATCTGCTTTGCTGATTTTGATTTGTGTATTACTTTTATTTGCAGAAAGAAAACACATTGCTGATGCACCATTTCTCTCTATTGATAGCAGGGGAACCGGCAATAAATTTTACAATATAAAAAACAGGGACTTGAGTTTGATATTTTTGTTTGTCTGGTTCTCTATTTCCGTTATTTTACCTTTTATTATCCTCTTTTTTCAGTCATTTAAAGATGGAACAAGTAAATTTATTCAAGCATTTGGATTATTACTACCAACATTCAGTAATTCTATAGGCTTGGCATTTTTTGGTGCATTGATTATAGTTTTTGTTGGATTTTCAGCCGCTTATCTACCTGCCCGGAAGATAGAAACAAAAACCAGGAAATCATTTGATTGGCTATTGTTAATCGTTTTTGCAATTCCTTCAACTATTTTTGGCATCAGTTTAATCAAATTTTATAATCATCCTGTTCTTGATTTTATTTATTCTGGTTATGCCATTATATTAATTGCTTACGTAGGAAAATTCTCATTTATTTCAGCAAAGTTAATTGGAAATGCAATCAGGCAAATCCCGGCTTCACTGGACGAAGCAGCTCAAATTGAAGGTATTAAATCTTTTGCAAGACTACAAAAAATATTAATGCCTTTGATTATGCCCACATTGTTTGTGGCCTTTATTGTTAGCTTTATTTTTTGTCTTGGCGAACTGGGAATAACCATAATGCTTTATCCTCCAGGCACAGAAATTATGCCTATTAAGGTTTTTACCATAATGGCAAATGCACCTCAATCCTTAACAAGTTCAATGACATTGATTGTTTTTTCTGTTACTTTATTGATAATTACTGGTTTCTATTTTATGGCAAAACCAATGATTAAAAAATACCGTTTTACCAATGATTAAACTGAGCAACATAACGCACTCTTATGGAGCCAATCCTGTACTTCATGATTTAACTATAAACTTTGAGGCTAAGCAACTAATCTGTTTACTGGGTAGTTCAGGAAGTGGGAAAACCACCATACTTCGGCTTATTGCAGGTCTTGAAATTCCTCAAAATGGACAGATTGTCGTTGAAAATAAGATTGTTACAAAAAATGGGAAAATACTTGTTCCTCCTTACCAGCGGAACATTGGTTTTATCTTTCAGGACTTGGCTCTTTGGCCACACTTTACAGTATATAAAAACCTGGCTTTTGGTTTAGATGAACGAAATGAGAAGAATATAAAAGATAAGGTATTTAAAATGCTTGATTTCTTTGGCTTGGAGGAACAGGCTAAAAAGTATCCACATCAATTGTCAGGCGGTCAAAAGCAACTAGTAGCTATTTCACGCTCATTGGTTCTTAAACCAAAAATATTGTTGATGGATGAGCCCCTTGCTAACCTTGATGTAAAGCTAAAACGAAAAATGCTGGAACACATCAAAAACCTGAAACATAATTTTAACCTCACTATTATCTATGTTACTCATGACCATAAAGAAGCGTTTGAGATTGCAGATAATATAGTGGTGCTAAATGAAGGGGAAATTGAAGAAACCGGCACTGTAGAACAAATAAAAAAATCTGAAAACGAATTTGTGAAGTATTTTATTGAAATATAAGAAAGTGTATTTTCGGTTTTATTGATCTTGAAAAGGAAGGTGCGGGCT
>JAOZKQ010000159.1 GCA_029935275.1 Bacteroidales bacterium
TTGATGCTATAGCTGTTCTTTTAAAAGAGAATAAGGTTGATACAGGTGGTAAAATCATAGATGAGAGCGACAAAATAGAACTAATAAAACCTGTAGTCATCACACAAAGAGACATAAGGGAACTCCAACTGGCCAAAGGGGCCATCGCTGCAGGAGTTCAAATACTGCTTGATAAACTGGAGATTACTCATAAACAAGTTGAAAGAGTATATATTGCCGGTGCTTTTGGTAATTTCATTAATATTGAAAACACCCGAAGGATTGGCCTGATTGAATTTTCTTCTGAAAAAATTAGCAAACTTGGAAATACAGCACTAATTGGTGCTAAAATGAGCCTTTTTCTTAATCCGGACGATATTTACCCTGTTCTTGCAAAAACAGAACATATACCCCTGGAAATAATCCCTGATTTTCAGGAGTTATTTGCCGATAAAATGATGTTTGAATAAATGCCCTATTTATGTATCTGATACCTTTTTAAGAGAAAATAAAATTTCACCCATGAAACATTTATTATTCTTATCAATTATTACTTTAATTAGCCCTAATTTATTTGCTCAGGAAAATCCAAAATGGGATGATGTTAAATCAAAAGACTGGCCCGGCCTTTGTAAAAGGATTATAATCCCTTCCTCCGGTGATGGAAAAGAACAGCCTGCATGGTTCTTTAAAAGTACAGGCAATAATGCCCGCCCTCTTATTATAAGTTTACATACCTGGAGTGGTGGATACAACCAGAAGGACACTCTTTCCTGGCAATGTATTAATAAGAATTACAATTACATACACCCACATTTCCAGGGTCCGAATAATACTTTTGACGCATGTGGCAGCCATCTAGCTATTAGCGATATTGATGATGCAATTGCTTACGCTATCAAAAATGGAAATGTTGATACCAATGACATTCATATTATAGGTACCAGTGGTGGTGGATATGCAACTTTACTGGCTTATATGCATACTAAATATAAAATCAAAAGCTTCTCAGCCTGGGTACCCATTTCTAATATTATTGACTGGTATTACGAATCGGAGGGCAGAAAAAATAAATACTCCAGGGATATAGCACTCTCTACCACCGGGTCAAATTTTGATAAAGAGCATTATTATATGGATATAAATGAAGCTAAAAAACGATCACCTGTTTTCATGACTACTCCTGTTAAAAACAGGGAAAACAGCAAGCTTAATATTTTTGCAGGTATTCATGACGGATATTCTGGTTCAGTACCTATCACCCAGTCGATTGATTTTTATAATAAACTGGTAAATGACTTTGACAACAATGAGAAAGAAGCTATAGTACCGGCATCAGATATAATTAAACTGGTAACATACAGGGGATTTCCGGCTGAAGATAAAGACATTATTGAAAAAAGGCTAATTCACTACAGGAAAAATTACCAGGGTAAAATTCAAATTACCATTTTCGAAGGCACACATGAAATGTTAACCGATGTCGCCTTAAATCCGGTTCAGGGTAAAAATATTCTGGTAATAGGTGATTCCAACGGAGAATTGGAAAATGGATGGGTAAATCAACTACAAAAGCTTCGGTTTGAGGATAGGATCTTTAACACTTCTATTTCGGGAAATACGATCGGTTTTAATAATTTAGCTTATTCAAGCCTGAACACATTACTGAATATTGATCGATATATGAATGAAGCAGGTAATAACCTGAAAAAGCCGGATGCCATTATAATTATGCTTGGAACAAATGATTGCAAAGCTGTTTTTAACGATAGCCTGAAACTTGTACCAAAAAATATGCAAACCTTAATTTCAAAGATAAAGAAGCATCCTGATTATAAAAAATACCATCCTCAGATATATTTGGTTTCCCCTCCTCCGTACGGGCCTGACACAATTTTAAAAGCAAAATATCATGGAGGAGAAAAACGAATTGAATATCTTAATCCAAAATTCAAAAAAATAGCACAAAAAGAAGATTGTATTTTTGTTGATACTTACTCCTACCTGAAAGAAAACTTTGAGAATTTATCATCTGACGGGGTACATCTAACTACTGAAGGACAAAAATTAATAGCAAAGATCATAAATAAGATAATAAATGAAAATTCAACAACTATAAACCTGGTTTCAACTTACAAATACTAGCAAGTGTTTATATAAAACTGTTCTAAATTAAGAACATTAGCTCTTTTTAAAGGCTGCTAAAAATTGATTTTTGCCAGATGACCGTATATTTGTCAGTTAATTAATACTTATCCGGATCAAACCTGAAGTATTTTAAATTTCCTACTTTGAGATGAAATTTTGGAAAAAAATATCAAAACAAAGTTCTTTTAGCAGAAAAACCATATGGATATTTCTGGTTTCTGGAACACTTACCGGAATGCTGATCATACTTTTAAGCAATAAAAGTATAAAATATACTTCAACCGACGAATATTGTGTATCCTGCCATATTCATCCACAGGCAGATCAGGCATGGAAACAATCCACTCACTATCAGAATAATTCAGGGATTATTACGCATTGTGCAGATTGTCACCTTCCCCCTGCAGGCCATGGCTACATTTTTGCCAAAATAAAACATGGCTCAAAAGATGTTTATGGCAAGCTCTTCAAAGACCCGGAGAAAATCAATTGGGAGGAAAAATCCAAACTTGAAAATGCACGCAAATTCACTTATAATGAAAGCTGTATAAATTGTCATCAGCAGCTATTTACCGAAGGGCTTTCTGTTGATGGGGAAGATGCCCATTTATATTATAAACAGCACACAAACAAATTAGATTGCATAAATTGTCACCTGAATGTGGGTCATTATAGCGAATCTTCAATGCATGCACATAATCTGGATTTTGGCCAGGCCAATAAGCTGGATACCCTTATTTTTAATGAACCTGCAGAAATCAAAAAATTTGAAAATTTCGAGGAAAAAATTCCCGGATCTAATGTATCTTTTAAGATGCTTGCCATCCCCGGTGGGGAGTTTAAAATGGGAAGTACAAAATCAGAACCTTTTAGAAAAAAAGATGAAGGTCCGGTAAGGAAAGTTCAGATTAGTAAATTTTGGATGGCTGAAATTGAAGTAAGCTGGAATGAATATCTCACTTTTTTTGCTGAAACAACTTCAGAAGGCAGAAAGGAAATAGACATGCAGGCAAATGAAGGGGATGTTGATGCTATCACAGGTCCTACTCCCCCCTGGGGTGCACCAGATCAGGGATGGGGAAAAGGCAAAAACCCTGCTATTACCATGACTCATTACGCCGCTGAGACTTATTGCAAATGGCTTTCTAAAATTACCGGGAAAAAATATCGACTTCCTACCGAAGCTGAATGGGAGTATGCATGTCGGGCAGGAAAGGAAACACCTTACTTTTTTGAAGGAAATCCAAAGGATTTTTCGAAAAATGGCTTCCTGAAAAAAATATTTAAGCCGGACACCAGCCTAATCAATTCCTATGTGAAATATGAAATAAACAGCAAAGGCAAAACTCACCTTCCGGATGAAGTAAAACCAAATCCTTTCGGATTAAAAAATATGTCAGGAAATGTTTATGAATTTTGTGCAGATTGGTATGCTCCGGACATTTACTCACAGTATAAGAATGAAGTAGTTAAAAATCCAAAGGGGCCTCTTCGTGGAACAGAACATGTAATCCGTGGAGGGGCTTATGACAGCGATGCCGCTTATGTCAGGTCTGCCGCCCGCGATTACACCCAAACAACAGAATGGCTTGTTACTGACCCTCAAATACCAAAAAGTATATGGTGGTACTCTGATTCTAAAAATGTAGGTTTCCGTGTAGTATGCGAGTATGATGAAAAGTATTTTAAATAATAACATAGTCCTTATAAAATGAAGAAAAAAACCACGAATTACAACCGAAGGGAATTTCTTGAGAAGGCTGCCCTGGCAGGAACACTCGGAACACTGGGAGTAGGTTCTATATTGTCTTCATGCAGTTCAAAAAAAAGCATTAAAGAATTAGACCTCCCTCCTCTGCTGAGCCATGCACCCGATGGCCCAAAACTTAAAGCAGGACTGATTGGAACTGGCAGCAGGGGAACAGGAGCTGCTTTTAACTTTTTAAGTGCCGGCCCAAACCTGGAAATAACTGCTCTTGCCGATGTATTTCAGGATAAAATAGACAGCTGCAGGAAACAATTTAAGAAGTACAAAATTGATATTCCCACAAAAAATTGCTTTATCGGATTTGATGCCTATAAGAAACTACTGGAAACTGATATAGACGTAGTTCTTCTTGCTACACCTCCCCATTTTCGTCCTGAGCATTTCAAAGCTGCAATAAAGGCAAAAAAGCATGTTTTTTCAGAAAAACCATCTGCCGTGGACCCGGTTGGAATTCGCTCAATTTTGAGTACTGCTGAAAGAGCAAAATCTATGGGATTAAATGTGGTTACAGGTACACAGAGAAGGCATCAAAAAGACTATATTGAGACCTACAAACAAGTGGCAAACGGAGCTATTGGCCAGGTTACAGGGGCTAAAGCCTATTGGAACCAGTCGCATGTTTGGTACAGGACCCGTGAAGAAAATTGGAATGACATGGAGTATATGATACGGAACTGGAATAACTTCATCTGGTTAAGTGGCGATCATATTCTTGATACTCATGTACATAACATTGATATTGTCAATTGGTTTTCAGGGAAATACCCAAAATCTGCTATAGGATACGGAAGTAGAGTCCGCAGAAATACCGGGAACCAATATGATTTTTTCAGTGTGGACTTTGACTATGGCAATGGTTTCAGTTCACATAGTATGTGTCGGCAGATTGATAGCTGTGCAAATGGTGTGGGCGAAATCGTTGTCGGCACTAAGGGTTATACTAATTGCAGAAATAGAATTTATGACCACAATGGTACTGTAGTCTGGGAATATGAATATCCCAAAGATAAGGAAGGAAAAACCCAGAATGCTGGTATAACTGCATACGTCCAGGAACATATTCACCTGGTAGCCGCCATACGTACCGAAGGAATGTATGTGAATGAAGCCGAACGTACAGCCTTATCCACCCTAACAGCTATAATGGGCAGGGAGGCTGCTTATACCGGTAAAAGAATTACCTGGGAAGAAATTATGAATTCAAAGCTCCGACTGGGTCCGTCAGAATACAAAATGGGTCCCGTAAATATGCCATTTGAAGTACCTAAGCCAGGCACCTCGGTAAAAATATAAATATGAAATTCACTAATTAATAATTTTACATATGAAAAACATTTCATCAAGAAGGAAATTTATTAAGAGAACAATTACTTCGGGAATAGGTATTGCTGTTTTCCCTCAAATAATACCTGCCTCAGCCCTTGG
>JAOZKQ010000160.1 GCA_029935275.1 Bacteroidales bacterium
AACAATAAAATTCCTGTTTAAGTCTTACTCCACAGAAAGTTCAAGTGATCCGAAAAAAATGAGGTGTAGCTATAATATACCCCTTAAATTGGACAATAAGCAACAATATTCTATGAATTAAACAGGTAATAATACTATTTCTCAGGAACCTTTCATTTAATCACTACAAACCTGGAAGAGGATACTTTTTCCTTGCTTCCAATTTTTAACATATAAATACCTGGCGGAAATGAGCCGGTATCAATAATGGTTTGATCAGATTTGATTAAATTTTGATAAATTAAGACACCTGAATAGGAATAAACAGAGATATCAGATAGTGCTGCCCTGAATTCACTGGTATCAATATATAAATTATCTTTTACCGGATTAGGATACACCTGGATATTGTCTTTTTGAACAAAATCGCTGATTTTTGTTGTTGTTTTAGCAATCCGTACATCAAGTACTTCTGAGGGAGAATTAAAACTTACACCTTCGATGGTTATGATACCATTATCATCTGATTGCACAGTGGTTTCCGATCCATTATGATCAACATAATAGTTTGTATTTTTTTCTACCTGGAATAACTGAAGGCCTTTAGGTGTGATATTTACAGTTGCCGGATAAATTAAAAAATCGCCTTTTGTATAAACCCTTACAATCCATGAATCTTCTGTTTCCCTAACATTCGACCAATAAACCCCCCTGTTCATCCAACCTGTAATATCCCCTTCTGTTTGCCCACCATTTCCAGGGCTCTTGTTATTGGAGAAATTACTAAATGCCGGATAACTGGCTCCAATCCTGAATTCAGGAAGTTCTTCATACATATCAATGAAATCCTGGGGCAAATTAACATGCATATCATGATCCCCATCGTCCCAGTAACATGAATATCCTCTGTTTGTTTCATCAAGGGCTTTATAAAACGACGGGTTATTGATCCATGGGATAGACAGATCATTTCTCCCATTACATAACATAAGAAATGGTAATTCACCGGAAAAATCCCTTATGGTTTTCTCCTCATTCATAAAATCAATAAAAACCTCACCATCATCTGTCAGAATTGTATTATCTGCTTCGCGACCACAAATTCCATCGAGGCGATACAGACTGCTCCGGCCATCCGACCCGGTTTTTTCTGTATAAGCTACAATTGGAACTTTGCTTTGTATGCGGGCGAATACACCCGGATGATGAAAACCAAGGGCAATACCTCCTGCACCTCCCATAGAAGTTCCTTCAATATAAACCCGCTGGTTATCGGTTTCGTAATACTCCTGTACCCAATTTATCAGATATAATATAAAATTCTCAGTATAATCAACCATAACTCCATCCTTGCTCAATTCCTCATCATAGATCTTGTTGTTACAACCATACCACCATGAATTAATGGCAGGCACATGATCACGTTCGTCCCGGCTAAATAGCAAAGGCCTCCCAATCCAGATCCGGTCATATGGATAAATATCAATACTTACATCTGTTTCTACAACATAAAATTTTCTGGCCAAACCTTCTCTCCAACCCATTGTAGAATCCCCAAAAAACAGGAAATTTGAATTACTGCTGATCCCTGCATCACTACCCCTTCCGTGCAACTTAAAAACAAGAGCCTTTCCTTTAGCAGTTCCTGGCAATGGTATATCGCCCTGAATTATTGGTAGTGGCATCATTACCTCCCTGGAAACCGGAGTCAAAAGTGAGTTTTGACCAGGAATAATACTATCAATATCATCTTTACCTGATGAGTAAGTAACAGCAAAATACATAGAACCAGGATCATCCGGCATTACAGTATGTACAAATAAGCCTGAGGCAGGATCCAGAACTCCATTAGACAATTTAAAACCATGGGTTTTATCTTCAGGTTCCGTAGCTGAAAAAGAAGCCGGATTTTGCCACCAGTCACATGCACTGGAAGGCTCTATATGATGACCAACCAAAGTTGTTTGAGAGAGATTAGCATCATTTATTGGTCCATTGCTCAAATAAACATTAAAACGAGTACTATCTGTTACATTCGCCTCATCCCAGGTCAGAAAAATCTGACCATTCTGGTATTCAGTTGATAATGATGTGATTATAGTCTGAGAATTAATCTGAAACAGGTTTGCCAGAAATAATACAGAGAAGGCTAATAAAATTCTACAATTATACATTAAAGGTCCGGTATTTTTAAAATCAGGCTTATAAATATCTATCTGAAAAAGCCTCATTTTTATTTAAACAGAACCACAAAGGTAATAAAAAATTACATAGGATAGGTCAGACAAGAATAATCACTTTTTGCCCAAACTGATCTGAGCCTACATAAATCCGACACTAAGCACCTTGAATTACATCGGATTACACACGCCTTCTATATCAAAACACATACATTACAAGCATCCTTAAGTTTCAACATGAACATTTGAAGTATTTTGAGGAGAATACATCCGACTTTTGTTTAACTCAAGTCTTGCTTTTTTGGAAACAAACGTTAATAATCGATAAAACAGGTAAACTGTTAAAGGATAAGAAACATAATATATATGTAAAACCAGGGTACCGTGGATAAGGCCAAAGGCCAGAGGCTTTCCGTTGGATAGGCTATCTTCCCTGATATGAAGAATATAATAAGCCAGATACTCAATCAAAAAAAGAACTAAATAATAAATACTCAAAATTGTCAATATCCGAAAATAAGGATTATCAATCCGTATTTCAAGTCTTCTGGAACCCTCAAAAAATATAATACCCCCAAGCGTCCAAAGGGAAAAAGCCCAGATATTTAAGCCCTGTGTATTTAGATTGACATTATAATGGTATTGATAAAATCCTACCCATAAAAAAGAAAATGTTAGCGTTGAGAATAAAGCTAATAACCTCTTGTAAAAAACTGAGCCAGGAACAAACCTATTACCTGTTAAAAAATAAAATGAAATAGCAGCTCCTGAATAACAAACAACTATATTAGAAACATAAGCTTTGATGGAATCTTGATTAAAAACATTAAATAAGGAATCTAAAATCAAGTATCTAATAATACCAAACAACAAAACAATTAAACTGAACCACAACCATTTTTGTTTTGATTTAGCAATTGTCAAAACCAGAAAAAGTATAAAACCAATCCAGAAAAAGACAAAAGAGCCTAAATCAAAAAGAAAGAGGTCGCTCTCTATTATTTTTGTATAAAGCCATTCGGTGTGTTTTTGAAGTAACAAAATTCCTTCCCTCATTTAACATCCTTTGAAATTTGCATTCTCTTTTTTCCAGCCCTAAACAATAAAATACGGAAAGAAATAATATATATAACTAAAAATAAAAAAGAATGGATTATCATCATGTATATAAATCCTAAACCAAAGGTAAAAAACATGGAAACTACCAAAAAAAGGAAATCTAAATAAGTCGAAATAAAGAAAGCCTTTAACCTCAGGGAATTATTCCGGGTATTTTCCTCTTGTTCCCTGGAAAATGCTATAAAAAACAGGCCAAACAATATGAGCAGCCCGGCAATTTCTTCCAGTAACTGATTTTCAATGATCTTAAAATAAAAAGGCTCAAGGTACAATGAAAAGAAGGCAAATACTTTTTGATGAAGAAACTCAGGTTTAAAACCAATATTGAACCTCAGTAAACCCAAAACCAAACCTATTCCAATGAGGATAAAACCAAAAGACCTAAATCTATGGGGCAACAAGAAAGGATTTTCCCTCATTGGGTAAGGTTAATAGAGCTAATATGAGGAGGAATTAAAGAAAAACTTCACCCTTGTGCCATCTTCCATAACAACCTCAATACCTACCAGCCCATATTTATGATTGGCATTATAAACCAATTTATCAACTCCAGGAATTCTCGAATCCTGTTCTACTGTGACTGTTTTAAGGTATAGCCATTGACCACCGACCCATTCAAAATCATCAGTTGTAGAATGTTTAGTTACAGTTCTGGTGATTGTTTTTCCATCAGTCTTATTTAGTATATATTGATCTCCAACTTTGGCATCATATTTAGCTATTACAAAAGGAGATTTATCCAGATTTGTATAGTCTAAAACCCCTTCTGTACTGTTTTTATATTTTAATTCAATATCCAGGTTCCCATCAGCATCTTTCATGCTTGAAGTTACCAAACTAGCAAAGGGCAAATCATTCGGGATTTTTGATTTAATACGGACGGTTGTAATTCCATCTTCATTCTTCACAACACTAATTTGTGCATTAGTAGTCTGTCTTGTTCCATTAATAAAAGTAGAACTATAAATCGCATTACCCACCTCATTCATAGGAAGATTTGTACTTCCACCCAGAGTAGTAGAAAACTTTTCAGAACCACTTTTTTCACAGGAAAGAAAAAGGATTATACTTATAAATAATAATATTGCTTTTCTCATTTTTAAAAGGTTTTTGGTTGGTTAGTTTGTAATAAAACAAATATACAGTTTTTAACGAAAATGTTATTGCATTTGTTTCATTTATAATCATTCTTTTCAACTCCCTTTTGTGCCAGCCAGATTTGCCAACTGTTTATCATGGAGACTTCCAAGCAAGGTAAGTGCTATTATTGCACCAATCAACGCTAATGCCATATCTGTTTGAGTATCCCATAAATACCCTTGTGTACCGAGGGATACCTCAGCAGGTTTTCCGGAAAATATAGCAACAACACTTTCAATTAATTCATACAATGCACTTAGGGCTAAACAAATACAGACAATTATAAAATTCATCCATTTAGATGAAGAAATAATTTCTTTTCTAATAAAAATCTCCCTTGCGATGATTGCCGGAACAAATCCTTGTAAAAAATGTCCCACTTTATCATAATTATTACGTTCAAATCCAAAAAACGGCTTGATTGTATCAAAAAATGGAACTTCAGTATATGAATAATGGCTGCCAACCATGATTATAATACTATAAAAAAGGATAAGGAAGTAGAGAAGAGGTGTGAGTGGAAATCTTTTTAATGTGATTAGCAGCACTAAGAAACCAATTATTACAGGGATCATTTGCAAGAACCATAAAACATAGTCTTTAGGCCCAATAGCAGACCAAATCAAAATTGAAAAAAATATTATCAGCCAAATCGATTTCTTCAATATTGTAATCATAATAAAACAGACTTAATTAAGAATCACAAACCGGAGAGATTTCCGCCAGGCATAAGTATTTCAAAAGCAGTATTTTCCCACACATGAACATAATTATTACTTTTAAGAAATTCATTTAGCACAAGTCCATGTTCCCTGTACTTTATGGATGAATTTATATACTCAGTATAATCAGGTATTGAATTGTAGGGCCAGTTTGTTGCTCCCA
>JAOZKQ010000161.1 GCA_029935275.1 Bacteroidales bacterium
GTGAACAGTGGTTTTAAATCAACCAATCTATATATTGGAGGAAACATTAACTTAGGCAAGAGATTAAAAGCTGAGGTTTTTACAAACTACAACAGGAGGGATCTGACTAATCCACCTTTACTAGGTCAAACCAATAATTCATTTACAAACCTGTTCTATAACTTGCCAAGGAGTTATAAAGCCCTGGAGTGGACAGATTATAAAAACCCTGATGGTTCCAGGAACAATCAGAATGGTTGGGGTTATTGGATAAGCAAGAACATTGGCTGGGACTTTCATGAAAATGAATACAAACAATATCTAAATCAAATGCGTTCTTATATCAAATTAATGTTAGACCCAACTGACTGGCTTAGTTTATCAGGATCAGCCGGATTAGATTTTACAAGCGATGAGCGTGAGAAAAAAAATGGGTTTACAGATGGAATAGGATTGGTGGGTGGTGCATATAATCATTCCCTTGGCAGAACCTTTGCTACAAATTTTGACTTTTTGGCTACTCTCCATAAAGCAGATCTTTTTGATGGATTTGATGCCAGTCTTTCATTTGGTGGTCAGTCATGGCATACAAACATGTACTCCATTAATGGTAATATAAGCAGAACTGCTAAAAGTCCTTATATTTATTCTTTTGCTAACTACGAAACAGACCCAACAGCTTCTCAGGCCAGACCAGGAGAAGGAAGATATGAGAAACAAATAAATTCTTTATTTGGACTCTTAAACCTTTCATACAAGGACTTTATTTACCTGCAGGTTACTGCCCGAAACGACTGGTCATCAACACTCCCCAAAGAAAATAATAATTATTTCTACCCGGGGGCATCTATAAGTTTTGTTCCGTCAGAATTATGGGATATGGGAAGTGCAATTTCTTTTGGTAAGTTTCGTTTTGCATATGCAGAAACCGGATCTGATACAAGGCCTTACCAGGTAACACCTACTTTTACCCCTGGTAGTTTTGGTGGTAAACCAACTGTTTCTATGGAAGATGGCTTGCCCAATTTAGGTCTTCAGTCACAGAGATCAAAGGAAATTGAGATCGGAACAAACTGGGCATTTTTTAAGAGCAAGTTAAATGTTGACTTTACCTATTATAATAAGCATTCTTATGATCAGATTTTATCAGCTCCTTTGCCATGGTCTTCTGGCTCTAACAGCATTAAATTTAATACCGGTGAACTGGAATTAAAAGGATTAGAATTTAATATTAATGTTACAGTACTTAGTAAACGAGACCTGCGATGGGATATTGGTATATTAGGATCCAAATTCTCAAATACACTATTATCATTAACTGAAGGCGTAGATGTTTATAATATTGGTGGATTGTGGGGCGCATTTGGTACTACCATGAGAGCCACAACAGGTCAGAATTTTGGTGCGATTTATGGCTGGGGTATTGAAAAATCTCCTGATGGCCGTCCCATCCTTAACGCTTTAAAAGATGTAAATGGTAATGTAACAAGTACCTTATATAAGAAAACAGCGGAGCAGGTAATTGTTGGTAATGCTACACCAAAACTGATTGGAGGGATAAACTCAACCTTTTCCTGGAAGAATTTCACAGTTTTTGCCTTGATTGATTTTAAAATGGGAGGAGATATTTATTGTCCTCAGTATGGATCTGCCCTTATTGGAGGCTTAAGCCCTGCAACCCTGGACGAGCGTAATGGCGGAGGGCTACCTTATACCTACCCAAGTGGGGAAACTGCCAATATTGGTGTAATATTGGACGGGGTTATCGAAATAAAAGATGAAGAGGGTAATGTAACAGGATATCAAGAAAATACGAATGTAGTCCATGCCTATTACAAATATGCAGGAAATGGCTGGAACCCCAATCCTCAACCTCAGGCTATATTTGAAAATTCATGGGTAAAGTTCAGAGAGTTAACACTTTCGTACAGATTGCCACCTTCATTATTTAATAATGTGAACTGGTTGCAAAATATTGATCTTTCCCTGATAGGTAGGGACCTGTTTTATATTTATGATACAATGCCTGATAATATTAATCCGGAAGGGATTAACGGAGTAGGTGATGCACAATATGTTATAGCCGGGGCATTGCCTGGTGCAAGGTCATTTGCCTTTAATCTAAAGGTGTCATTTTAATTATGCATTGATTTTATAAACACTAATTTTTAGGAATTATGAAAATAAAAATATATATTTTAATCACTTTATCTGCTCTGTTTGTAATAACAGCTTGTGATAAAGATTTTGAAGAAATGAATAAAGATCCTTTCAATCCTACGGAAACAAGTATATCACCTGTTTTCAATAGTATGACTGCAACATTGGTGAAAACCTGGCATGAACAAACAGCATTGGAGTATGAGCTTAGTGGGTTTTCATGTCAGATAACTAATGTTTATGGAATATCGGGTTATCTTCCTGAAGAATCAGCAGAAAACATATGGAGGGATTACTACAGATTTAGATCTGATGCAGCTCTTTTTGATAAATTGGTAGAGGATTATGATAAAGACTTGAATTTGGCGAATATAATTGCACAGAAAAATGTAATTAATGCGTATAAAACATTCAAGTTGATTGATATTTTTGGAGATATACCATATTATGATGCTGCTAAAGCTACCGGGGGAGCTGATTATTTTTATCCAAAATATGATGAGTCTGAACAGGTATATACCGATATGATAGCAATGCTGAGAAATGCAGATGCCAATATGGTAGAATCACCCGGAGATGAATATGCTAAACTCGGATCATACGATGTGCTTTTTAATGATGATATTTTGAAGTGGCGGAAGTTTGGGAATTCTGTAAGGTTAAGACAAGCCTTAAGGGCTGTTGATGCAAATGCTTCTTACGCTGATGAAGTTGCTGATATCCTCAATAATAATCTTCCTCTTATTGACGACGGAGAAGATGTTGAAATGGATCCGGTTTCACTTGATCTTGATTTGAGAGGTAGAATCTGGGCTTATGGAAATGGTAAAGTACGCTTTAGCAAAACTATGTTTGATGCTATGGCAGATGACACCACTGAAGCAGGCTTATTTGATCCGCGCCTTAGATTGTTTTCTGAACCAAATTCAGATGGAGCCTGGAATCCCATGCCTTACGGTGTTTCAGTTGAGGAAAAAACAGGCAATCCTAATGCAGAAAACAGATGGCAGGATGAAGCCAATGCAGGAGAATATACCTATTCACCTATTAACTATTGGATGTTGACAGGCCGGTATTCTGTTCCTGAGCTAGTAATTTCTGCAACTGAAGTCCATTTCTTAAAAGCTGAGGCTTATGCAAAGGGTGTTGGTGTAGCCGTAAATATGACTAAGGCCCGGGAGGAATATGAGGCAGGGATCAGGTCATCAATTGATTATTGGTTTGGTGTTGCTGAATTTTCCAGGGACTTTGGCGATAATTACAGTTGGAGAAATGTTCCTGACAGACCAACTGATGCAGAGATTAATGCAATGCTGGCCAATCCTAAGGTTGCATGGAGTGATGCAAATGCTTTGGAGCTGATATATACCCAACATTGGTTATCTCATATAAGACAACCTCAGCAAGCCTGGAATCTGTGGAGACAAACCAGAATGACCCCGCAAAGTGGCGGTTTAGAGTTTGTTTTTAATCGTTTAACCTATCCTTCCAGTGAGCTTGATAATAATGCTGCAAATTATGCTGATCAGGTGGCTAAAATGGGAGCAGATGATTTTCTTGTAAAAGTATGGTGGGCAAAATAAAACCTGTCTGTTAGCAATATAGTTTTAAAGCCCTGCTTATTATAAGTGGGGCTTTTTTTAATGCCTTAAAGTTTGCAATTAACAGCTTAGGATCACTAGAAAAGTTGTGGGTTAAAGTCCT
The DNA here is from genome assembly GCA_029935275.1 of Bacteroidales bacterium. Classification (GTDB taxonomy): domain Bacteria; phylum Bacteroidota; class Bacteroidia; order Bacteroidales; family VadinHA17; genus JANTGF01. The sequence continues at coordinate 3,844 of JAOZKQ010000161.1, forward strand.
ATGCATTGTTTCGTAATAGGATTGTTCATGTTATTTGTACTAATGAATAGTTTGTTGAGGGGAGCTTTATTTGCTTTGACAAATTTTGGAATAGTTCGTTACGCCAGATGGCACAAAGATAAGGGCAATACAATCAATTCAATAGGACTTGTTTATGGATTCTTTTTGTATTCTGCCCTTACAGGGCGAATTGTCATATTTATTTCTGTCATAGGGCGTTGCCCTATGCTATGATATTGAAGCCTTTCAGGCTAATTAACTACAATACTCTACCTATCTATTTTCAATAAAAGAATTCATTATTAGAAATAATTATAATCTGAATACTGATTCCATAAAAGTTCCATAAAAATCATTGTATCAAATAATTTTTCCCACAACTATTATAATTGATCCACAGCCTAGGTATTGGAAGGGTATAAGTTGATTGCTTAATTAAGGAAGATCCTTAATTATTAAGGAGTGATATTTTCCCGTGATCTTTTAAAATATGATCATAAATTGTTAAGCCTTGTTATTATTAAATGTGAGATCTTATTAATGAGATTGTAATCCATTTGTTCTCCTGGTTAAACCATCTTTGTAATCCTAAGTTAAATAAAAAAAGTATAGATTATATTAGTTTTTTAAGTAAATTCGCTGCTTCAAAAATTGACTATTTTAAGTTTTAACTAATTGAAAACATCAGTTCATTTTTTATTACCTGAATCGGGGAGTACTTTTTCTGAGCAATTGCATAATTGTTTTGAGCAATTACAACATATTCGTGAAGAATTAAATAAACCTTCAGAAATAATTTCTTTAACCTTTTTTGTTGCAGCAGAAAGCAGGGAGGAATATCAAACTTATAAAGAAATTACTAATTCTTATGTAAAGAAAGGCTTTGCAAAGAAACACCCGGCTGTGGCCCTTGTGTCACAGAATCCGGAAAATGGAAGATCTGTTGCACTTGAAGTTTTTATAGATCATGGCCTTTCAAACAGGCTTATATACAAACAGCATGAGAGTATTCCTTATGTGGTGATTGAACATAATAACTATAAGGAGGTGTATGTTTCGGGATTAACAGGTAAAGTTTGTGGTGATATTCATGAGAATTCCAATACTGCACTTTCTCTGATGGAAAAGATACTTAAAGCTGAGAAACTGGATTTTTCCAATATTGTCCGCCAGTGGAATTATATTGAGAAGATTACACATATTGCAGATAGTCTGCATAAATTCCAGCATTATCAGGTTTTTAATGATATCAGGTCTGATTATTATAGTAAAAGCGAATTCATAAACGGATATCCCTCTGCAACTGGAATTGGTGCAAGTGCCTGTGGGGTAGTTATTAATTTTGTGGCTGTTTCCAATTCTCCAAATGTAAAAATCACTCCTGTTAAAAACCCTGAACAGATTGATGCCCACCAATATTCTCAAAAGGTGTTGGTAGGTAGGGAAAGCT
>JAOZKQ010000162.1 GCA_029935275.1 Bacteroidales bacterium
GCTTATTTTTCTTCCAAAATGTTTCCATGGATTTTTTGAAGATTTCCCGTTTTGTCCGTTTGAAGTTCCATTACTATCCTTTCTCATTGCCTTGTACTCCAGTAAGGAACAAATGAGTGCCAGATCTTCCAGCTCCTTACTTCCGCTTTTAGGATCCACTTCTTCCTTACATTTTGTAAGGAGTTTTTCTTCATTATTGGCAATAAAATGGGTATCATACCTTCCCTGGACAAAGTCAGGGGTTTCCATTATACGGCCCAGGAATTGAATGGAGGTTTTAATTCCGGCAATATGGTATTCTGACAATGCCCTTTTCATCCGGTTAATCGCTTCAGCCCTATCTTTCCCCCATGTCACCAGTTTTGAGATCATAGGGTCATAAAAAAGGGGGATTTCGAAACCATTGTAAACATAGCCATCATTACGGATCCCCATTCCCTGGGGTTCAGTAAGTTTTTTGATCACACCAGGACTGGGCATAAAATTATTTTCAGGATCTTCTGCATAAATTCTGCACTCTATAGCATGTCCGGTCTGGTGAATATCCTTTTGTGTGTAACTTAATTTTTCACCTGAAGCTATTAATATTTGTTCCTTAACCAGGTCAGTTCCTGTAACCATTTCTGTTATAGGGTGCTCTACCTGGAGTCGGGTATTCATTTCAAGAAAATAATAATTCAGATCATTATCAACCAAGAACTCTATGGTGCCGGCGCCTTCATAATTTACTGCTTTTGCGGCTGCAACGGCTGTCTTGCCCATTTCTTCGCGCAATTCCGGAGTCATAAGAGGTGAAGGGGTTTCCTCAACAACTTTTTGATGACGCCTTTGTACTGAACATTCTCTTTCACAAAGATGAATAGCATTCCCATGTTTATCTGCCAGTACCTGAAATTCGATATGATGTGGAGAGGAAATATACCTTTCTATATATACTGCATCATTACCAAAAGCAGCCCGTGCTTCCGATTGTGCAGCCTGTACTGCTGCTACCAGCTCCTCAATCTCATTTACCAGCCTCATCCCTTTTCCACCACCTCCGGCAGAGGCTTTGACCATTATTGGAAAGCCTACCTCTTTGCCTACTTTTAAAATTTGGGCTTCACTTTCAAGCCTTTCCTCAGTTCCGGGAACAATAGGTACACCTGCTTTGATCATATTCAGCCTTGCAGTAATCTTATCACCCATTGTTCTTATAGCAAAAGAAGAAGGGCCAATGAATATCAGGCCTTCTTCAGCAATTCTATCCGCAAAATCTGCATTTTCTGAAAGAAAACCATAACCGGGGTGAATAGCATCAGCTCCGGATTTTTTAGCAAGATCAATTACCTTATCAACAACAAGATAACTTTCGTTTGAGGGGGAGGGGCCAAGATAATAAGCCTCATCTGCATATCTAACATGCATTGCTGTACGGTCGGCATCGGAATATACAGCTACTGTGGCTATGTCCATTTCCCTGCATGTACGAATTATCCTGACAGCAATTTCCCCACGGTTGGCAATCAAAATTTTTCTAATCATTTTGTTCGCATTAGGTTTTGTGCAAAGATAAAATAAAAATTGTATCATGAAATGATATTTATTCTAATATCAGTCCGTATTATAGTAAATAGAGTTTTTTTAATTATTATTTATTCAATGAATTAAATTAAATAATTACACTGGTTTATATCTTGCTTTTGTAGGTTCTTGTAGTTATTAACATTTGTTAATAACTACTGTTTACATATTGTTTATATCAATGAAGTAAATACTTTGGTCAGATTGAGAGATTCTTTTATATTTGTACCACCAGATGAGAGATAAAAGGTTGGCGTGAAACTTTCGCTGATAAGAAAGGAACCTAACGGAACCAGACGAACTCAGCCTCTCGTAAGTCAAGGTTACAGGACTCCCACTCATCTGTGTCAGCTTGAAGAAAGCAAGAAAGTCGCAATCAGAACATCGCAAGATTGAAAGATTAAGAGGATCGACACAGAAGAAAAGGAAACACCGCAACACTGCAAAGAGTAGTTCTCACAGGTGAAAATGGAAAAGACAAACCGGAAACGGCAAATCCAATCCGGACTCAACTTCTGAAAACATGAACCGCAAGGTTCGTAAATTCAGTGGGCCTGAAGCCAGGGCAGAGAATATAAGGCTTGTAAAAGTCGAAAATTCAAAACCCAGAAGCCAGCGGGAACGCTTCTTCGGAAGCAGAACAAAAGCCAAAGTCAGAATAACTGTAATCTGGCACCAATTGGAACCTACGGGTGAAAAACGGTGAGAATGGGAAACTATCTGAAAAGATTGTTTCCCATTTTTGTTTTTATAGGGCTATATAATTAATCAATTAAATTTTTTGAGCTCTTTATAAAAAAATATTTCTAAATTTAGAAACAGATTTTTCAGTATTTTAAATCTTAAACAACAGGCACATAAATTATATTTATTGCTAAAAATTTTAAATATTAAATGGAAAAGAAATTACTACTTGGAGATGAAGCTTTGGCTCAGGGAGGATTAGATGCCGGGCTTTCCGGTTGTTATGCCTATCCGGGTACCCCTTCAACGGAGATTATGGAATATGTTCAACGAAGTCCATTGGCAAAGGAAAGAAATGTTCATCGTACCTGGTCAACTAATGAAAAAACTGCCATGGAGGCTGCGCTTGGGATGTCTTATGCCGGGAAACGTTCTATGGTTTGTATGAAACATGTTGGTCTGAATGTTGCTGCGGATGCCTTCATTAATTCAGCAATAACCGGTGTGAATGGAGGTTTGCTGGTAATTGCCGCTGATGACCCTTCCATGCACTCGTCTCAGAATGAGCAGGATTCAAGGTTTTATGGAAAGTTTGCAATGATTCCCTTTTTCGAACCCTCTAATCAGCAGGAAGCTTATGACCTGATGCATGATGCCTTTGCACTTTCAGAAAAATATTCCATCCCGGTCCTAGTACGGATAACAACCCGTTTATCCCATTCCAGGTCGGGTGTAGTTACCAAAGTGGCAAGGGAAATGAACATGCTACACATGCCCGGGGATGTAAAGCAATTCATTTTACTTCCTTCAATAGCCAGAAAAAGGTATAAGGGCTTGGTTTCCAGTCAGGTTCATTTTGAAAAGGAATCGGAAAGTTCTATTTATAATAAATATTTAAATGGAAAGAATAAAAAACTAGGTATAATTGCCTGTGGGCTTGCATATAATTATCTTATGGAGAACTTCAATGAGGATAATCTTTCCTATCCTGTATTGAAGATTGTACAATACCCCCTGGCAGTAAATCTGATTCAGAAACTGGCAGATGAATGCAATGAATTGCTGGTACTGGAGGAAGGTTATCCATTTGTTGAAGAACAACTAACAGGAGTATTAAAAAGCGATCTGATTGTACATGGCAGGTTGGATGGCAGCCTGCCTTTCGATGGTGAACTTAATTCAGACCTGGTTGCAAAAGCATTGGGGATTTATGTTTCTGAAACACAGAAAGTCCCTGGCATTGTAACCAATCGTCCTCCTTCTTTGTGTCCTGGTTGCGGACATACAGATGTATATCTGGCATTAAATGAAGCAATGGAAAAATATGGTAAAGGAAGGGTTTTTTCTGATATTGGTTGTTACACGCTTGGTGCCCTTGAACCCCTGAATGCCATTGATACCTGTGTTGATATGGGTGCATCCGTTACTATGGCAGTAGGAGCCGCAGATGCCGGACTGGTGCCTGCCGTTGCTATTATAGGGGATTCTACTTTTACTCATTCGGGAATGACCGGTTTATTGGATGCTGTTGTCAAGAATTCACCCATAACACTAATTATTTCAGATAACTCCACAACTGCCATGACAGGTGGACAACATTCTGCAGGAAGCGGGCACATTAAGCAAATATGTTTGGGTTTGGGTGTAAAAAAGGAACATTTATATGAAATAATTCCTTTAAAAAAGCATCATGAAGAAAACGTTGAAATCCTGGAAAATGCATTAAATTATTCAGGACTTTCTGTAATCATTGCTGAAAGAGAATGTGTACAAACATTTGCAAGGAGAAAGAGGCAGGAAGCCACATTAAAGAAAAAAAACGGTTCTACTACCATTTTTGTGGAAAAAATTAAGCATTAGTTATATATTAATTTTTCGTAATAATAATGCTTAAATGCGATAATGCTTAAATCATTGATATAAAATGAAAAGAATGATACAAAAGTTGATTCTAAATCCATAGGGATACTTTTATTCTTGCATTTTAGCTCCCGATAGTTATCGGGATAATCATTTTAGCATTTTTCAATATTCCACTAAATTCGTAGTAAAACCAAAAAAACTAAGTCAGACAGGCTGGATTAATAATTGATGATAAATATTAAAAATATATGAATACAAATATAATTCTTGCAGGGGTTGGAGGTCAGGGAATCTTATCCATTGCTGCTGTGATAGGATACACCGCAATTAAAAGGGAGCTTTATATTAAACAGGCTGAAGTGCATGGTATGAGCCAAAGGGGAGGAGCTGTACAATCCACACTCAGGATATCGGATAAGGAATTATATTCCGATCTGATACCAAAAGGTAAGGCAGACCTGATCATATCAGTTGAACCCATGGAAGGGCTCAGGTACCTGCCATGGTTAAAGGAAGATGGCTGGTTAATTACCAATTCAAAGCCTTTTATTAATATCCCCGATTATCCTGATCTGGATTCCCTGATCGAAGCCATCCGGTTGGTTCCAAACCATATCCTTATTAATGCTGCGGCCCTGGCTTCAAAGATTAAATCGGCCCGCTCCTCCAATATGGTGGTGCTGGGTGCTGCCATTCCATTTCTTCCCTTTGACTGGGATGATTATGTATTTGGAATCAAGCAGTTATTTGGTAAAAAAGGGGAGAGTGTAGTAAATATAAACCTGGAAGCATTAAAAACAGGAGAAGAGTATTCTCTAAAACAAAAAAAATAAACATTTTAAACCAATTTCTTATGTTTAATAATGATGATTTAAAACTCTTTAAAGAAAAAGGCTTATTTCAGGAAGTTATTGAAGAACAACTGGAAAACTTCAGAAAAGGATTTCCCTGGTTGCAGATTGTTCGGCCGGCTACAATTGGAGATGGAATTATGGACATTTCGGAAAATGAAGCGGAAGAATGGATAGAAAAATATGTTGAGAAATCAGCCGGCCTGGGCATAATAAAGTTTATACCAGCATCTGGTGCGGCTTCCCGTATGTTTAAATCCCTTTTTGAATTTGAATCATCTTCTTTGGAACCCCAAAAAGAAACAAGCGAAA
>JAOZKQ010000163.1 GCA_029935275.1 Bacteroidales bacterium
GAGGGCATATCAAAGGGGCAAAGAGTTTACCTTATAAATGGACAAAATATATAGACTGGATTGAAATAGTCAGATCAAAGGGGATATTACCTGAAAACAGGATTGTAATATACAGTTACTCCTTAAAAGAGGCTGAAACAGTTGCACAATTGTTTTTTCGTGCCGGCTATGCTAATGTTGCCATTTATAATCACTTTATTGATGAATGGACTGTAAACCCTGAACTCCCCATGGAAAACCTGGAAAGATATGCTCATTTAGTATATCCGGAGTGGGTGAAATCTATATCCTCAGGGGCCAACTCTCCCAATTATAATGGAAATAAAGTAATCATTTGCCATGCCCATTACCGCAACAGGGATGCATATCTGAGTGGACATATTCCCGGCGCCATAGATATAGATACATTAGCCCTTGAATCGCCTGAAACCTGGAATCGTCGTTCGCCGGAAGAATTACAGGAAGCTTTGCAGCAACATGGAATTACCTGTGACACAACAGTTGTCCTTTACGGAAAATTTATGGCGCCAAACAATGATGACCCTTTTCCAGGAAGTGCGGCCGGACATATTGGCGCTATCCGTTGTGCATTTATTATGATGTATGCCGGGGTGAAGGATGTAAGGGTTTTAAACGGAGGTTTTCAATCCTGGATAGATGCAGGCTATAAAATAAGTACCGAAGATGTGCCCAAAAAGAATGTAAACGATTTCAAGGCTGAGATACCTGCAAAACCTGAACTTGCAGTGGATATTCCCAAAGCAAAAGAATTATTAAAATCAAGAGATGGTGAACTGATCTGTGTCAGGAGCTGGCCTGAATTTATTGGTGAAGTAAGCGGTTATAATTACATCGAAAAGAAAGGCCGGATACCCGGGGCTATTTTTGGAAATTGCGGAACGGATGCCTACCACATGGAAAATTATCGCAACCTGGATCATACTACCCGCGAATATCATGAAATAGAATCTGTCTGGAGAGAAGCAGGCATAACACCTGACAAACACCTTGCCTTTTATTGTGGTACCGGTTGGCGCGGTAGTGAAGCCTTTTTTAATGCCTGGCTATTGGGATGGCCCAGGGTGTCAGTGTTTGATGGAGGCTGGTTCGAATGGAGCAATGATTCTAAAAACCCTTTTGAAACAGGGATTCCTCTTGATATCAACACATTAGCTACAAATAATTAATAATTTTGGAAATACTTACTCTTCTTACTGAATTCGCAAAAGAAACCCTGGAAGGCTTGACAGCAAGCCAGAAGTATTTATCATCAAAATATTTTTACGATACAAATGGTAGCAGGATATTCCAGAATATTATGCAAATGCCTGAATATTATCTTACTAATTGCGAGCTTGAAATTTTCGAAACTGAAAAACAAAGAATTTTTGAGGCCCTTACTGAAAATAGTACCCAATATAATTTGATTGAACTTGGTGCCGGTGATGGCTTAAAAACAAAAGTTCTATTGTCCCATTTTCATGATCAGAATGCATTTTTTGAATACACCCCTATTGATATTTCTGAAGATGCAGTTAAAAATTTAGTACTGAACCTGAAGCAGGAAGTACCTGGTATAAAAATAAATGGCAAGGTGGGTGATTATTTCCGTTTAATAGAAGAAATTAATCAATATGATCATACAAAAAAGATTTTACTATTCCTTGGGTCCAATATCGGTAACTATAATGAAAACGAAACATTAAGTTTTCTTAATAAGTTAAAATCAGTAATGCATTCCGGATATTTACTTTTCATCGGCTTCGACCTTAAAAAAGACCCGGAAATCATTCTTAAGGCCTATAATGACCCTCATGGCCATACCTCAGCTTTTAATTTAAACCTCTTGCAAAGAATTAATAATGAGCTAAATGCGAATTTCATTTTACACAAGTTCAGGCATCAGGAAGTTTACAATCCACAAAGCGGTACAGCAAAAAGCATGCTGATTAGCCTTGAAAAACAGGAAGTGGAAATTCATGATTTGAACAAAACCGTTTCATTTGAAAAAGGAGAATCTATTTTTATGGAAATGTCACAAAAGTATGATATGAAGATGATTATGGATCTGGCAAATAAATCCGGCTTTAAAATTGTCAGGAACTTCTATGATAAACGACAATACTTTGTGAACTCATTATGGAAATTAAAATAGAATATTATGAAAGCAATTTGGAATGGTAAAGTTATCGCTGAAAGCGATGAAACTATAAATATTGAAGGAAACCAATACTTCCCTGTCAAGGCTGTTAATAAAGATTACTTATTACCAAGTAAAACTCAAACAGTTTGCCACTGGAAAGGAACTGCGTCTTATTTTGATATTACTATGGATGGCAAAACTAATAAAGATGCAGCCTGGTATTACCCTGCTCCATCATCGCTGGCAGATAAGATACAAGGTTATATCGCTTTCTGGCGTGGTGTAGAAGTAATTAACTAAAAACGAAGTTATGAATACACAAAGTATAAATTGGAAAGCTTTAACATTGGCTTTTAACCAGGAACTAAACGATGCATTGCAACAGCAATATCATGCAACACAATTTATTGCAATGGCCGGAAGGCATTTAATACCCCAAGAAGCTGACGACAGCAATACCAATATGCAATACCTTCCTGATCAGGAATTATTGGCAGGAAATAAACTTTCGAGCGGATTACGACTTGCACTGCACTTAACTGACTTGAAATTATGTTTTCTTGATCAGACAGGGAAATGCAAAAATGAAATCTCCCTAATTGGTAAATCTAAGTTGCAGGTTTTTGAGGAATTGAAAAAATCGCTTGCAGGATTGGGCATAAATATTTCAAAATTTAAAAATGAATTACATTATGAGATGCCTGCCCATGAGTTGGACTCCGGTTCAGCCTTTTCAATAAAAGACAGGGTGCTTTTTCAGGAGAACACCAATTACCGGCACAATGCAGAATTGATAATAAATAATTTAGCCACCTTATATCCCAAAGCATCTTCGGTAAGGGTTTGGCCACACCATTATGATACGGGGTCTTTACTACCCGTAGCTTACAATGAAAAAGGGGAACTATCAAAGTCAATCGGATTGGGTTGGGCTATTCCCGATAGCATGGTAAATGAACCTTACTATTACCTCAGCTTTTGGTCAGATAAACCAATTGAAGGCCTTGATAGACTTCCCTCCTTAGATGCAGGAGATTGGATGATACCAGATTGGAATGGAGCATTGTTGAAACATTCAGAAATTCAAAGACAGAATTCAGCTGAAAAACAATTCGAATTTGTTAAATCCTTCTATACTAAGGGTATTGAAATATTCAAAATATATCTGAAATAATTACATTTGAATAATAAAATTTCCTGTTAATGACCTATGAGGGATTTCAAAATCTAAAAAGGTATTTTATCCGGGCGAATAATGGAAAGTTCCCTATTTATATTTAAGTATTTTTTATTGAAAGCCATTTATGAAAAAATTTAAAATCTGTGTATTTTCAAACTTAAAGGACAGACAACCGGAGCATGCATTGGTTGAAAATATTGATCTTGTAATCATACGATACAACAATAATGTTTCTGTACTTTACGGGCGATGCCTGCACCGAGGAGCTTTAATGGCGGATGGCCATATTGAAGGGGAAAATATCATTTGTGGTGTCCATGGATGGGATTACCGGTACGACACAGGTGTTTCAGAATACAACAATGAAGAAGTTCTTCATAAATTTGCAGCCTTTGTAGAAAACGACAGTGTATTTATTGATCTTGAAGAAATCCAGTTATTTAGTAATGAAAATCCACAAATTTTTAAAAGAGAGGAATATCTTGGACAGTATGCTGATACACATCCTGAAAATACGGAACCCTATACCGGATATATTGCAGAACTTGCAAAGAATGGATTAAAAAATATTGGCCACCATGGATTTACCGAAGCAATGGGAGTTGACAGAAACACACTTCCTAAATGGGAGAATATCCAGTTTCTGCCGGCCCAATTGGCCAATCGACCTTTATTAGATAATGTAAACGTTTCAACAAAAGTCATTATTGGGAAAAATGCCAAAAAACCATTGGTGCTTAAAATCCCTATCTTTGTTTCAGACATGAGTTTTGGAGCCCTGTCGAAGGAAGCTAAAATTGCCCTGGCCAAAGGGGCAGAAATGGCCGGTACCGGGATTGCCAGCGGTGAAGGGGGAATGTTGCCCGAAGAACAGGAAAACAACTCACGGTACTTTTATGAACTTGCCTCAGGTAAATTCGGTTTCTCCTGGGATAAAGTTCAAAAAGTCCAGGCTTTTCATTTTAAAGGCGGACAAGGTGCAAAAACAGGTACAGGAGGTCATCTTCCGGGAGACAAAGTCACTAAAGAAATTGCTGAGGTAAGGGGGCTCAGGGAGGGACAAGCCGCAATCAGCCCGGCAGGATTTTCCGATTTAATAACTGCACAGGATTTTGCTGATTTTGCAGAAAAAGTGAGGGAAAAAACAGGAGGTATTCCAATTGGATTTAAAATTGCAGCCTCACACATTGAAAAAGATATTGACTTTACCCTTGAAGCAGGTGTTGATTACATCATCCTTGACGGGCGTGGTGGAGGAACAGGTGCAGCGCCATCTATTCTGAGAAACAATATAAATATACCAACCATTCCGGCTTTGGCCAGGGCCAGAAAACATCTTGATCGAGTAGGAGCAAAAGATATTACCCTAATAATAACCGGAGGATTACGTACTGCCGATGATTTTGCAAAAGCCCTGATGTTAGGGGCCGATGCAGTGGCTATCTCCAATTCTGCTTTGCAGGCTATTGGTTGCCTGGGGATGCGGGCCTGCCATACGAACAATTGCCCTGTAGGTATTGCTACACAAAAAGAACACCTTCGCCAACGGATAATAATAGAGAATTCGGCTCGTCAATTAAGTAATTTTCTGATTGCTACCAACGAGTTGATGAAAGTTGTTGCCAGAGCCTGTGGCTATAATGATTTCAGAAAATTCAACAAAGAAGATTTAGTAAGCTTCAGTCATGATATACATAAACTTTGCGGAGTAAATTATGCCGGAATAATACAATAAAAAAGGAAATAATGCAATGGTATTTACCAATTACTGTTTTACCGGGGATAGGATTAATAATCCTGTCCACATCAAATCTTCTGATAAGCTTAAATAAGGAGATAATCAGGCTAAATTCAAATAAACAAAAATATTTGGAGATTATCGATATGAAAATCATACAATTGAAACGATTGAACTGGGCCCTGGTATTATTATATTTTGGAGTATTGTTT
>JAOZKQ010000652.1 GCA_029935275.1 Bacteroidales bacterium
TCAACTGGGCATTAAGCCTGATCATTTAATTGATGTCGCTTATATTGATTTGCTTGATTCAATAGCTGAATAACAAGGTATTACATGAACCCAGCACCCCTTAATTAGTGTTTGTCTATAAAGTCCGATTTCTTCGTTACGCTTGCCTAAAAATAGATCATTTACAAGAGTAAACTCTCCCTTTTTAGGCTTCGCAAGCCTAGAACTCGAACTTTCTATTTCAATCACTTGACTTTATGGACAGACTAATTAAATACCTTATGGGACTTTTTAATAAAAGTATCCCATTTTCAATAAGAAGAGGAATATTAATATGATTAGTATCAGTCAAAAAGCTAAAAGTTGTATATTTGGTGTATTATCGCTATTGGCTGTAAAATCTGGATTATTTTATAAAATAGAAATAAATAAATCTCATGAAATTTAACCGACGTAATTTTATAAAACAAATTGGTCTTGGTACAGCATTAACATGTACCTCCGGTGGCCTGATAAATAGTGCCTGTTCTCAAAATCCTACTAAAAGCGCAGTCGAAAAACGCGGAAATCAGCGTCTGCTCCCCAAACAATTAGAGGAATGGGAAAAAGCTCATTATGGTATGTTTATACATTTTGGCATGAGCACTTATACAGGGAGGGAACTTGCAGATGGGAAAGATCCTGTCCCCGCAAGTATTTATGCCCCGGATAAGCTTGATGTTGATCAATGGGTTTCAGTTGCACGGGATGCCGGTATGAAATATGCTGTTTTAACTACTAAACATGTTGCAGGGCACTGTCTCTGGCCAAGCAATCATACAAAATACTCCGTTAAAAATAGTACGAACAAAACAGATGTCGTTGAGGAATTTGTAAAATCTTGTGAGAGACGGGGGGTGAAACCCGGATTTTATTATTGCTCCTGGGATAACCATAATCGATTTGGGAGCAAAACACCTACTGATGGTGGTGATTGGGCAGGAATGAACTCTTTCCCAAATGATCAGAAAGGCGAAATACCGCCATTTACCACTTCACTTTATCAAAATTTTCAAACTTCCCAAATTACTGAATTATTGAATAATTACGGGCCCATATTTGAAATATGGATTGATATTCCCGGTTTATTAGGTAGAGGGTACCGGACATATTTATATAAGCATATTGCAAGCCTTCAGCCAGATACAGTAATAATGATGAATAGTGGTATCGGAGATGGCACAACATATAACGTGGATTATGCCTGGCCGTCCGATTTAATAGCTATTGAAAGAAAACAGCCTTCACCGGATGGATATGCAAAATGGCGAACTATTGAAGGTGAAGAATATTATATTCCGGGTGAGCATTGTGATCCGATAGGTAAAGAGTGGTTTTTCGTCCCCGGGGACGCACCCCGCCCTGATTCAGAATTAGTCAGTCAATATGAACTAACCCGAACAAGCGGTGTAAATTTTCTGCTTAATGTCCCACCAGATAAAAGCGGATTGATACCAAAAGAATA
>JAOZKQ010000653.1 GCA_029935275.1 Bacteroidales bacterium
AATAATGACTATGACCTTGTTTCAGGCTGGAAGAAGAAAAGGCATGACCCTATTACTAAGAGATTACCCAGTAAATTTTTTAACCGTACGGCCAGGGCGGTTACCGGTATAAAATTGCATGATTTTAATTGTGGATTGAAAGCCTATAAAGGTGAAGTAGTAAAAAATATTGAGGTCTATGGTGAAATGCACCGGTATATTCCTGTAATTGCAAAGCAGGCGGGTTTTACAAAAATTGGTGAGAAAGTAGTGAACCACCGGAAGCGTGAATTTGGAGTAAGTAAATTTGGAATTGAAAGATATATCAAAGGGTTTCTTGATCTGATATCAATTACATTTATTTCCAGGTTTGGGAAAAAACCGATGCACCTTTTTGGAACCCTGGGCTCATTAATGTTCATTTTTGGTTTTATCCTTGCCCTTTGGATGGGTGCAAAGAAATTATATTTACTGGGTCACCACATTGTTGCTCCGCTTGTTACGCAAAGCCCTTATTTCTATATAGCCCTTATGGCAATGATACTGGGAACTCAGCTTTTCCTGGCTGGATTTTTAGGGGAATTAATTTCCAGAAGTTCCTCAGACCGGAATATATACCAGATTGATAAGAAGGTGAACCTGGATAGTTAAAAGAAATATGCATGGTCCAATGATAGTTCTCCGTTAAATTTATGGTCTTATTTATTAAGCTTTATAAATGGGAGTTTGAAGCAGGACCCCGCTCAGGCTAGGGGTAAGTGGAGGAGGAATGGATATGTTTCCGTTTCTTGGAGGGGACAGATTAAAGGCGAAACATTGCAATACTCTATTAATCAGTGATCTACGTGTAATACAAGGCAAGTATTTTAAAAATGTAAAAAGGACTTGCCTTGGTTCTTTTTTTCTTGTTGGTCCGGGTCATCCGGTTGAGGAAAACGTTGTTCCTGGCGATTTTGTGGGGGAACATGAGCTGAATGTTTTAAAAACAATGCGTTTATGAGGATAGTTATTGTTGGTCCGGGATATCCTATCAGAGGGGGATTGTCAGTTACCAACGAAGCCATGTGCCGGGCATTTATCAAGGATGGGCATGCGGCTTCTATTGTGACTTACAAAATGCAATACCCTTCCTTTCTTTTTCCCGGGAAAACTCAGATGGCAGATGGTCCTCCTCCCGAAGGCCTGGATATCCATGTTCTTATGAATTCTGTAAATCCCATTAACTGGCTTGGTGTAGCCGGGAAGATAAATAAAATGAAACCTGATCTGGTTATCTTCAGGCAATGGATTCCATTTATGGGACCGTCGTTTGGTACTATTTCCAGGTTCCTGGATAAAAGAATTAAAGTATTTACGGTGGTGGATAATCTATATCCACATGAAAAAAGGCCATTGGACAAGCTTCTTACAAATTACTTTCTGAAAACCTGCGATGGCTTTCTGGCTTTATCAAGAACGGTAAAAGAACAACTTGAAGAGGTTTATACAAAGGAAATTGTTTTTA
>JAOZKQ010000164.1 GCA_029935275.1 Bacteroidales bacterium
GGGAAAAGTATTGGCGGACAAACTGCTTCGCTTGTGGCTTCCATGTTACCCGAATATTGTTTGAGTATTCCATGTGCCTATTTTAATGAAGGAGCGCGCAAAGAAACCTCAGTTTATTTTCCCACAAGCTTTGTATATCATGTAGATTCTGAAATGCCAATGTGGAATAGGGGACATACAATTGAATATGCCGAAATGGCCTACAGATTGATTTATCCGAGACCTTTTTTAGTAGAACACGGTAAGCAGGATGGAATAGCCCCGCCTGAATGGGTGGTATATGAGTATTCCAAAGTTAGGGAATATTATGAACGTATGGAAAAGGGGGATTTGACTGAAATAGATCTTCATGAAGGTGGCCATATTATCAATGGTGTGAAAAGTTATCCATTTTTGCATAAGCACCTGGATTGGCCAGCCCCCTCAGCAAAAAAATAAATAAAACTTGTTTTAATCAGAAGTAAAAGATTTTTTTTGATTCAACTACATGATATTAAATAGTGCCTGCAAGAAAACACCTCTTTTTTAAGTCTTTGATAAGAAGGTGTCAGAGACAAGGCTTTCAAGACGAGAGTAACGCAGTATTTGACGTTTTCTTGCAAAGACTAAATAGATGATTTAGAATAACAGAGTTATCACTAATTTATACAACAAATGAAAAAATGTATTAGTATTTTCGTTTTGCTTTTTTCTGTTTTCATACTTTTATCGATGGAAAAAGCAGATGCAAGTAATTATGTTAAAATTGCAACAATTGGGAAAGGATCACCTGTATTAGACAAATCATTGACATCCCAGGAAATGGTGGATAAAATGATATTGTTTTGGAGGAGTGAGCTAGCTCAGGTTTTACCTGACCAACCTGATTTAATAGTTTTACCCGAAGTTTGCGATCAACCATCAGGTTTAAGTATCGAGGAAAAATATCAATACTATAAAGCCAGAGATAATCAATTTCTTAATTATCTGGCATCTGTTGCAAAAGAAAACCGTTGTTATATTGCTTTCGGAACTAAACATATAGATGAAGAAGGAAATTGGCGAAATTCCTGTTTTATACTTGACCGTGAAGGGGGAATATTGGGAGTTTATAATAAAAACTACATTACTTTTAGGGCAGTAGCATTTGGCACTAAAGCAGGGGATAGTACTCCAATATTCAAAACCGATTTTGGCACAATAGGCTGTGTTATCTGCTTTGATCTGAACTTTGATGAATTAAGACGAAAGTACGCGAAGTTAAAACCAGATATTCTTCTTTTTCCCTCTATGTATCACGGTGGTTTGGTACAGAGTTATTGGGCATACTCATGTGAATCTTATTTTGTTGGGGCAATGGGAACAACCAGTGTTCCCTCTGAAGTTCGTAATCCTATGGGAACTATAATTGCTACTTCAACAAATCATTTTGATTTTGCAATAACAACTTTAAATCTGGATTATAAGCTTGTTCATTTGGATCAAAACTGGGCTAAGTTGCGTGCTCTAAAGAAGAAATATGGAAGGGACGTTACAATATATGATCCTGGAAAAATTGGTGCTGTTATGATTACAAGTGAGTCGGAAAATATTAGCGCTAAAGATATGGTAGAAGAGTTTGAGATGGAATTACTTGAGGATTATTTAAACAGGTCGCGAACTTTTCGCTAAGATTGAGAAGTTTTGAATGGATTACACATTGATATTTTATTGTTTACAAGCTGAATTGAACAAACTGGAAAAAGCCAAGGGCAATATAATGAGGTAAATAAAACATAAGCTTACGATTATAAATTAACTAAATTGGAAAATGAAAAAAATCCTAATTACTTCGTTAATAATTATATCCAGTATTGTAGATGGATATGCTCAAGAACTTCCTCGATTAAAAATAAGTGATAATAATCAATATATTGTTACTGATAATAATAAGCCGTTTTTTTGGCTTGGTGGAACAGCCTGGGAGTTGTTGCATCGATTGAATAGGGAAGAAGTACTTATATATTTAGAAGATCGTGCTGCAAAAGGATTTACAGTTATACAAACAGTAATATTGGCAGAAATAGATGGTTTAAATACTCCTAATGCTTATGGAGACTTACCACTAATCAATAAGAATCCGACACAAATTAATGAGAAGTATTTTGAGCATGTGGATTATGTAATCCAGCAAGCTGAGAAATTGGGTATATATGTTGGATTATTGCCTGCATGGGCAGATAAATTGTGGGCTGTCAGACCAATTGACAGTGAAAAGGGAACAGGAATGCCTCTCATCAACTCTAAAAATGCGGAGAAGTATGGAGAGTTGTTAGCCAGGCGATATTTAAACCAAAGCAATATTATTTGGGTACTTGGAGGCGATTGGGTTCCGAGAGATGATGATCAGGTTGAAACAATCCGGGCCATGGCACGAGGAATTAGAAAAGTAGATACTGAACATTTAATCACATTCCATCCTCGGGGAGGCAAGTATGCAACTCAACATTTTAATGATGAATGGCTTGATTTTGATATGTTTCAAACGGGTCATGGCAGCTTTGTAAAGGATTATGAATTCGTTGCAAAATGTAAAGCAATTTCACCATCAAGACCAATTATCAATGGAGAACCCCGCTACGAAAATATCCCTAACCGATTAAGCAGGCAGGCACTTTATGGCTGGTTAGACGATTCTGATGTTCGTATCTCTGCTTATTGGAGTATGCTTTCGGGAGCCGCTGGTTACACATATGGATGCAACGATATATGGCAAATGTACAGTATCGAGAGAACACCGAAAATTCTGGCACGTACCGGTTGGCAAAAAGCAATTCATCTTCCAGGCTCTACACATGTCAAGTATATGAAAGAGCTGCTTTCTTTATTTCCGTGGCATAAAATGGATAACAACCAATCAATAATATTGAATGAAAATCCCAAAGACTCAGTACACATTGTTTGTTCAATAGGCAATGAAAAAGACTTTATACTTGCATACACGCCAATAGGTAAACCCATTACGTTGGATTTGTCTAAAATGAACGCTGAAACAGTAAAAGCATTTTGGTTTAATCCCAGAACCGCAGAGTCTATAAAAATTGGGGAGTTTAAAGTTACAGAGACACCCGAATTCAAACCGTGGTCAATGGGCAAAGGAAGTGATTTTGTGTTAGTAATAATGGATGTTAATTCTAAGTACAATCTACTTAAATAAAAAGAATACATTTTGAAAAAAGTGATTTATATATATTGTTTCCTTTTGCTGAGAAAAATAAATAGAGAAAAATATGAGTCTCATTAAAAAGTCTTTTTTTAATAAGTATCTCCTGCCAGGTTTTGTTTTTCAGAGCGTTATAATTGGTGGGGGATATGGAACAGGTCGGGAATTAGTCGAATATTTTCTTAAGTTTGGACCTATTGGTGGCTTGTTGGGAATGCTACTTATTACAACCGTAGTTTGGTCGGTATTTTTGGCATTAACATTTGAATTTTCCCGACTGTTTCGCTCGTTCGATTATCGTACTTTTTTTAAAAGATTGTTAGGTCCCCTTTGGCCGAGTTTCGACATTATTTATGTCTTTTATTTAATAATTGTTTTAGCTGTATTAGGTTCTGCATCAGGAATTTTATTGCGTGATAATTTTGGAGTTCCTTATTTTGTGGGTGTAATAATAATGCTGATAAGTGTTGGCTATTTAACCTTCAAAGGAACAAGTATAATTGAAAAATTCCTTTCGATCTGGTCCTTTATTTTATATTTTGTTTATGCACTTTTATTGATTTTTACAATTGTAAAATTCGGACCAATGATTAAAAGCTCACTGTCTTCCTCTGTTATTGAGCCAGGCTGGGCAATTTCCGGGTTTAAATATGCTTTTTACAACTTAGCAAATGTAGTAGGAGTTTTATTTTGCTTAAAACACCTTGAATCCAGGAAAGAAGCGGTTACCGCAGGACTCCTTGCGGGTGTAATTGGCATAGTACCTGCATTACTTTTATATGTATCCGTTTTAGGATATTATCCTGACATTGTATCTAAAGAATTACCTTCTGTTTATGCTTTCCAAAGCCTTGGAATTCCTCTGTTTTTTGTTCTCTTTCAGATTGTTTTATATGGCACTTTAATTGAAACAGGGACTGCATTAATTCATGCAGTTAATGAACGAGTCCAGTCTGCTCAGAATGCTAGAAATAAAGAATTACCACAAGCTTTTAGGCCTATTATTGCATCTGTATTTTTATTGATCGCCCTTGGTATATCAAGCTTTGGTTTAGTTAATCTAATTGCAAAAGGGTACAGTGCAGTAAGTTGGGGCTTTCTTTTGGTTTATCTGATCCCGATCGCAACCATAGGCGTATATAAAATAGTCAGGAATGGGAGGAAGAATAGGGGCAAAGTTAGTAATTAACCTGGTGCAAATGAAATAATTAAGAGTATCTTGCCTAAAGAAGTTGTACATAATTATTTATGAAATGATATTAAGACTGATAAAGAGTATTGAACTGGGATAAGATTTCAAAAGAGGAACCATACGGGGTAGCAGGTTAACATCTACATCGCTAATTTAATATTAAAAAAATATAATGTGACATGAAATTTAAAGGATTGCTTTCGATGATAATTATTGTAGTTACGAGCCTGATATTCTTTAATAGTTGTAATCAACATAAGGAACATGGGAGTTCTCAAATATTAGGTAATTTGGAATTCATTAATCCTAACCAATTTGAAGGTAGTGATATTCAGCGGATTAAATCTGCAATTGATGCGGCAAAAGGAACAACAAACAAAGTCCTTATTCCATCAGTAAATTCAAATGGAACAAATCTTTGGTTAGTAGATAGTGCAATTTTGTTACCGGGTAATATGACAGTTATTCTTGATAACTGTACTATCCAATTATCTGATCAATGCAGGGACAATATGTTCCGAAGTGATAACGTGGGGATAGGGATTGCAAGCCCTGTTTGGAATGAGAATATCAGTATTATTGGGATTGGTGATGTTGTTTTAAAAGGAGCAAACAATCCGAGGTCAACAGGAGATGGTGGGAGAACCCTAATTTTAAAACCAGAGGATGCTAAAGGGAATTGGAGGGTTAGTTATGGAAGTGATGCTGGGAAAGAAGGGAAAAAGCAAAAAGGGGATTGGCGTAATATTATGATCTTAATGGCCTATGTTGATGGTTTCAAAATGAAAAATATTAATATAGAAAACTCTCATGCCTGGGCAGTTAGTTTTGAAAGAACTAAAAATGCAGACATTTCAGATATTAGAATTAACAATTCAGAAGAAATAATAATTGAT
>JAOZKQ010000654.1 GCA_029935275.1 Bacteroidales bacterium
ACACTTTCACCATTAACAAACAACTCGTAAGCATCATTCACAGCACCAAATTTTATCCAAATATCTTTCCCTTTCCAGTCTGCCGGAATGTCAACAGTTCTTCTATACCAGCCATAAGAGTCCAAATCCGGATAGCCCTGATCTTCCCATCGCTTTCCCGCATCAATTGTATCCCATTGGGAATCATCAAAATGAATGGAATACCAATTATCTGATATTCCAATGTTATTTTCATCGGGAGAAAATTTCCAGCTTTTTGAGAGATCAATAGTTTCCGGTGAGTTGTGTTGTTGACAGCCCGCAAGCAAAAAAAGAAAGATCAGGATAGTCAGTAATTTTGGTTTCATATTTTTTGATAAATTATTGCTTTATAAAATCGAATTCAGCTTATTAAATTTATTATATAAATATAGTGATGTATTATTTTAAAAACCACACTAATATTAACAAATATCACAAAGTATTTAACACATAATCAGGTTACTTCCTTGTAAAAATCGGTCATTTGCTCACATGTACAAACCCATGCTTTTTTAGTGCGATTAAGTTCACCGAGCAGATCTATGACAGGAAAAAGGAATTTCTCAAGTGGATTTCCCCAAACAACATTACTGACTGCCAGATTTATAGGGTGACATAGAAAAGTGAAGACTCCATTAGCTTCAACTGCTTCTGTCATCCGCTGGCGCCAAATGGCCACACCGCCTTCCGGTGTACGCACAAAGGGTATGTCCCTGCTCTGGCAATATGCCTTCACTGCATCTACAAACGTTCTATTGGTATTTTCGTCTGCCATCCAAATTGGCCAGTCAAATGTTTGGCTGTCAAGAGGTATTTCTACCAGGTCATAAATCTTATCTCCCAGCCCAATTTGAAAAGCTTGTGTTCCGAAGCCGTTGCCCGGATGGATAAAGTCATCGATTCCCAGGTTGCTTGTCCATTTTAGTCTGGCATGTTCAATGGCATCATAACTATATTCATTAAAATGACCATAAGGTAAGCGATAGCCTTTAACTGATCCCGGGAAATACTCTTCCAGGGCAAGGATCCCATCTTTGATCTGTTTTTTATTTTCATCTGGTCCGTAATGTCCCGCATAAACCTTGTTCCCACCATATTGTTTGTTCAGATCGTGCACATATCCATGTGGGGCTATTTCAGAACCGGCATCGAGCATACGTTGAGCAAAGCCTGGTCCATGGTCTTTGATCATTTTTCCTACGATATTGAAAGTTGCAGGGATACTGTTGGCTTCAAGCCGGGTACAAATCCGGTCGTAGTTGGAAATTTCCAGTTCTACATCACCTACTCCATTGCCATACTTGCCTTCTACATCGAATGTGAGCAGCAATGCTGCTTTTGCCCCATTTGGGAAAGTAATCCCATTATTTAGCGGATGATGTACTTGCACTCCGTCTGGCTGCTGTCCACCAAAGGAAAACCCTCCGTATTTTCCAGAAGCGTGTTTTGTGTTCTCAAC
>JAOZKQ010000655.1 GCA_029935275.1 Bacteroidales bacterium
GATATCAATGGATTACCTTTCCTTGATGGTTCCTACAATGATGAGAAGGTGACAAATGACCAGGGTTTAGCTATTGATGACCCTTTCATAGAATATCTAGGCCAGCTTGATCCTCGCCTTGACTGGACGGTAGGCAGAAGAGGAATTCCCTTCTGGGATTGGGGTGTACGTACCGGTACAGACTGGATAAGGGATCAATCCTTTGCCGGACCATACGTCGGTAAAAAGCAGGTGTATAAAAAATCACAGGAAGGAACGCTCACAGAAGTTGGTAACTGGACTTCAGGCTGGACTGCCAATGGATACCGGATGATTCGTTATGCCGATGTACTTTTACTTAAAGCCGAATGTAAAGCAATGCTTAGCCAGGGTGATATGGGCCTTGCCGAGGTAAATGCGATTCGGAACAGGGCTGCAAATCCTGATAGCTGGGTAAAGGAAGATGACCTTGTTACGGATGCTGCTAATTATGTAATTGGATTGTATCCTCCATTTACCAGCCAGGCTCAAGCCTTAAGTGCAATAAGATTTGAAAGAAAACTTGAACTGGGACTGGAAGGTCACAGGTACTATGATCTGCAGAGATGGGACATGGTTCAAACAGATCTTAACAGAGTTCTTACCTACGAAAAGACAATGGAATGGGGTTCGGCTGCTTACGGGACCGCAAGCGTTGGGGCTGAAGACTCAAACTTCCCGGTACCTCAGCGTCAAATTGACGTAACTAATGGTAATTTAGTTCAGAACAGGTAATTTATCATTCTAATAATATTTAAAGTGGGCTTCTTTTTAAAGGAGCCCACTTTTTTTTATTAGTAATTTTCTTGTCTTTACAGGGGCAAAACATTTTTAGATTAAAACCATTAGTTAATTTGTCAGCCCCCTGGGGCTTTCTTAAAAACCCTGGTGTTCCTTTGTGACTACTTTGAGTAACTTTGTGGTAAAATCTTAAAAAACTAAACCACAAAGGATCACAAAGTACACTCTAAGTTACACAAAGTAGGATAATACCACTATTTAATAAACTTATAGCTTCTGGAACAGCACCAAAACATCTTTAGATAAAGAAATTAATATAACCCAAGTCCCGTCAGGGAAGACATATTACAATCAATGGCAATACAAACAACTATTTGCAAATGATAAAAATCTTTGTGTATTTAGAAATACAGCAAAGAAAAGAGGATGCCCTTTTGAGACTATTTCTTATTTTTGTTTCTTTGAAATTCAATATCTTATTTTATGCTGTCAATATGAAGAATCCTATCTATTTACTTATTATCCTTTCCCTCCTTTTTTCTTCCTGTTCCAAAAAGCCCCGGTTTGAACTCATAAAATCAAATCACACAGGAGTGAAATTCATAAATACAATTGTCGAAACGGATAGCCTTCATGTGATGAATTTTGAATATATCTACAATGGAGCCGGAGTAGGAATAGTAGATCTCAATAATGATGGCAGACAGGATATCATTTTCAC
>JAOZKQ010000656.1 GCA_029935275.1 Bacteroidales bacterium
TGGGTGTATGAAAAAAATTACTCTTTTCTTTTTACTAAGCTCTTTGTACTTTATTCTTGAAGCACAAAATGATACCTTAACATTGCATATGGAGCAGGCATCTTTTAGGGAATTTGTTGATAGTGTTGAGGGAAAAACAAACTATAAAATATACTTTGCAAATGACTGGGTTGACAGTCTGAATATTTATATTGATGCAGATAAACAAAGTATTGATCAGATATTAGACAAGAATTTGGCTGACAGTGGGTTCACTTTTATTATTACTCCTGAAAATAAGATAATCCTTTCAAAAGGATATACTATTAAAACCAGTTTTAAGGAGGAGTATGAGAAATATTTGTCTGACCATATAGTCAAAATTGACTCAAGCATTTACGCTTTACCTGAGAACAAGCTTGAAGAAGATAAAATAATAAGTGATGAATTTAAGCTTTTTAAAATTGGAAATCCATCAGAATTAAATAATGGAAAATTTGCAGTTCTTTCCGGTTACATAAAGGAGGCAGATACGGGCATACCGGTAGTTGGAGGCGTTATTTATGTTGAAAAAATCAAAGTAGGAGCAACCTCAAATGCTGATGGCTTTTATTCCCTGTCATTGCCAAAAGGTCAGCATATTGTTGAATTCAGAACGATTGGAATGAGAACAACCAGGAGAAACCTGATTTTGTATTCCAACGGGGAGTTCGATGTTGAAATGTATGAGAAAGTAAATCAACTTGAAGAGGTTACAATTACTGCTAACAAAGAAAATAATGTCCAGAATTTGAGAATGGGAACTGAGAAAATTAGTATTAAAATGCTGAAGATGATACCCATGGGGCTGGGAGAGGTAGATGTAATAAAGAGCTCATTGCTTTTGCCGGGAGTTCAGAGCGTAGGGGAGGCTGCTGCAGGGTTTAATGTCAGAGGTGGAGCTACTGATCAGAACCTTATGTTGCTAAATAATGCACCGATCATAAACCCCTCGCATTTTTTTGGGTTTTTTTCTGCTTTTAATTCAGATATCATAGGGGACGTTACCCTATACAAAAGCGGGGTTCCTGCTGAATATGGTGGGAGAATTTCATCAGTAATGGATATTCAGCTAAAAGAAGGCAGTAAGGAGAAATTTAAAGTTAGCGGGGGGATAAGCCCGGTTACCGGAAGGTTGATGGTAGAGGGTCCGGTGAAAGAAAAAGCTACTTATATCCTTAGTGCCAGGACAACCTATTCTAACTGGATACTTAAGCAGCTTGAAAATAAACAATTGCAGAATAGCACGGCCAGCTTTTACGATATCCAGGGAATGACCAATATTGAGATAGATAAAAACAATAAGATTTCTTTATCAGGCTATTATAGCAAAGATAAATTTAATTATTATAAACAAAGTGCTTTTGAATACAGTAACCTGGCTGCCACTCTCCGATGGGATCATACTTTTAAGCCTAATTTGTTTGCAAGCTTTTCAGTTATTATGAGTAATTATGATTAT
>JAOZKQ010000165.1 GCA_029935275.1 Bacteroidales bacterium
CATTTTAAGTTAAAAGAAGGGCAGTTCCCGGATGGGATTGAAAGCATGAAGCGCTGTGTGGAAAAGGCAGAAAAGGAAGGTATTATGCTTGGAGTACACACATTATCCAATTTTATCACCACAAACGATCCTTATGTAACGCCCATTCCGGATAATCGCCTTGCAAAAGTGGGGAATAGCACCCTTTCCCGGGATTTGAACCTGAAACAAACTGAAATTCTTATTGAATCACCTGAGTTTTTCAGCCAGTTTAAAAACAATAATTTAAGAACAGTTATTGTGGGTTCTGAGCTTATTCGTTATGGTGCTGTATCTGAAGTTTCTCCATGGAAACTGCTGGATTGCCAGCGTGGTGCTTATGGTACCACAACCGCTTCACATAAAAAAGGTGAAGAAATCAGCATTTTGGCTGATCATGCATATAAAGTATTTCTTACAGATGCTGAGCTAAGCATAGAGGTATCTAAAAATATTGCTGAACTATTTAACAAAACCGGACTTCGGCAGGTCTCTTTTGATGGCCTTGAAGGAAACCGTTCAACCGGGATGGGAAATTATGGGGAAATCCTGTTTACAAATGCCTGGTTTGATAATCTGAGTGATGAAATAAAACAACATTTTATTGCAGATGCAAGCCGTACATCTCATTATTTCTGGCACATTTATACCCGTATGAACTGGGGAGAGCCCTGGTATGCAGGGTTTCGTGAAAGTCAAACATCTTACCGCCTGAAAAATCAGAAATATTTTAAACGAAACCTTATGCCGGGTATGTTAGGCTGGTTCAGTTTAAGCTCCGGAACCAGTGTGGAAGATATCGAATGGATGCTTGCCCGGTCAGCAGCTTTTGATGCAGGTTACGGGTTCAGTGCAAGTTATAAAACACTGGCAGAAAATGGGAATACAGAAAAAATACTACAACTCCTGGGTGAGTGGGAAAAAGCCAGAATGTCGGGGGCTTTCACTAAATCCCAAAAAGAAAAAATGGAGGATATTCAAAATGAGTTTAGTCTGGAACCTCTTCAGGACAAGACATGGAACCTGTACCAGGTATTCTCCTATAAGTTTAATTATAAAAAGAAGGAGAAGCAACCAGGAGAGCCAATATATGATCAGTATGAGTTTGATAATCCGGAAGTAAAACAGGCAATGGGCTTTATAATAACAGCCAAAGATGGAAACATTTCATCCATTAAACTGGAAATTGATAATTACAAGGAGTTAAAGATCCCGGTCAGTTTAAGTGAAGGCCAGCACCTGAAATATGTTGGTGGAAATAGCGCAGTCGTCTATAATAAATTCTGGCACAGGATTAAAGAGATTCCCATAGATGAAGCTAAACTGGTACTAAACCCCGGCGACCATAGCCTTACTTTCGAATGCAGCTTTTCCGGGGGAAAGGAACCAAATGCCGGATTGGAAATAAGGGTGAAGGGAAAGGCTGAGAAGATTACGGGGAAGTAATAAACTTCTCCCCATATTCACTTGTTAGTTGCAAGTGCGAAAAAACAAAATACAATAATTACAAAATGGAGTTGATATGAAAACACAATTAAAGAAAAAAGAAAAAGTAATTTTAACAATTAGAAAACATTGGTTTGTACTTTTAAAACCAATTCTATTGACTTTAATTTTGTTAATTGTAGCTATGGCTGGTTACAATTCTGAATTTGGGAACTTTTTCCTTATTGGGGCAGGGCTAACAGTTGTTTGGTTTATCTACAGGATATTAGATAGAAATACCAATTTATGGGCAGTGACTAATTTAAGAATAATAGATGAATATGGTGTGTTTTCAAATAATTCTAAAGAAACACCATTAGACAAGATTAACAATATTTCATATAGACAACCACTCTTAGGACGAATGTTTAATTATGGGGATGTTCAAATTCAATCAGCTGCTGAATCTGGTTCTACAATACATAAAATGGTTGAAAGACCAAAGGTTTTAAAAGACACAATTACTCAATATCAGGAACGATATAAACAAGAACAAATAAAAGAACAAGCTCAAAGCTTAGCTAATGCTGTAGGTGGACAAAAACCTTCAGTTGGAGTTGATATTTCTGAAGAACTAACAAAATTACATGACCTTAAAGAAAAAGGAATAATTACCGAAGATGATTTTCAAAAAGGAAAAGACAAGATATTGAATAATTAACACCAGCAACTAACAATTTATCATATACTCACCGATAAGATAATCGCTGAATCTGGTTTCAGCGAAATAATAAACAAAATTTTAATTCTATAAATATGGCACAAGGAATAATTTACCATCCTACACTCGTAAAACTATTAAGCGGACTGAAAAGCAAAAACCAATCGGTAATTTTTAAAATGGAGGACGGATCATTAAAAACACTGGAAGAAGTTAAAGACTTCCATAATGTTAAATCTGCCCTGAAACCAGAAATAATTGTCGATCATTTGCTTCTAGAGTTATTCGGAGATAATCCTAAAAATAAATCAGGTTTAAAGACCAAATATTTTGAAAGTTTTATGGCATTATTCAAAGTTGTTTTGGATAATACTGCACCAGCGGTGATAAAGTCTATATCGGAAAAGTATGATTTAACTATTTCTAAAAATGATGAAGGGAATGGAAAGATTGCTTCGGAGATGCTAAGGGAATAGGAAAGGGTTGGGGACAGTTATCAGTTATCAGTTATCAGTTATCAAGGAACAGAGGCCAAAAGACCGAAGTCGGGAGACGGAAGTCCGGAAACTGATGCCGATTAACAAGAATTAGGAAACAGTTATCAAGGAACAGGGATCAAAAGACCGAAATCGGAAGACGGAAGACCGGAAATGTTAATGTATGAATAAGCCTGACCAGGTTTCTTATTTTTTATGTATAATATTTTTTAACCATGCCTGTCGGCAGGTAAACTTTTTAACTTAAAATAGCTATTCAACGATCCTAAAAAACTATTTCTTTGCCTCAGCTTTTGCTTCTTCCTCAGCCTTTAACCTGGCTGCCTCTTCATCTGCTGCCTGCTCTTCCTCAGGAGAGATCCATCCGCCTCCCAATGCTTTATATAGTTTTACGTACGAATTTAACCGGTTTCGGTAAGTCTCTGAAGTAGCTAGTTCAGAATTAAAAAATGTCCGCTCTGAATCAAGTACTTCAAGATAACTTGTAACTCCTCCACTGTATCTTTTTTGTGAGAGTATATTCGCATTTTGGGCAGCATTACTTTGTCGTATCCGGGCATTTAGCTCATATTTATAGGTATGGACCTCAATAAGGGCATCTTCCACGTCCCGGAAAGCATTTAATACTGTATTTTCATAATTCAATAGGGCCTGTTCTGTTTTTTGTCTTTCTATCTGAACCCTCCTTTTATTTCTCCCAAAATTAAAAATAGGGCCCACAAAACCACCACCCACAGACCAGGCAAGAGAGGCGCCTGATAATAAAGTAGAAAGATCAGTACTTGCAACACCCATTCCGGCTGTTAGATTAAAAGATGGCCAACGCATAGCCTGAGCAACTCCAATACGGGCATTTTGAGCTGCATATATGTGTTCAGCTTCCATAACATCGGTTCTCCGTTCGAGTAAATCTGAAGGTATTCCACCAGGAATATCCGGAGGTGCTTTTTGATCAACCAGGGTATTTATTTCCAGGATAGAGCCAGGATTCTTACCAAGTAATACACTTAATGCATGCTCTGTTTGTGCTATATTTCTTTGGAAATTTGGAATTGCTGAGGCTGCAATGGCTTCCTGTATTTCAGCCTGATTTAACTCCAGTTCAGGAATCGTACCATGATCAAACTTGCTTTGCATAATACTTAAACCTTCGAGTCTTGAATCCAGGGTACGTTTTGCAATTTCAAGCCTTGAGTTGAAATCGAGCAGAAGAAAATAAGTACTGGCTACTTCAGAAATAAGGCTTATCATAACTGCCCTGTGTGCATACTGTGTGGCAAGAAGTTCTTCACGGGATGCTTCATTGGCCCTTCGGTATTTTCCCCAGAAACCAATTTCCCAATTAACATTACCTAAGGCAGAAAAACTGTTTACCTGGCTTCCGCTGTTTCCACTCAAATCAATGTTTGTCCCCTGTGCATTTCCACTATAACCAATAACGGGCCATTGGTTTGCTTTTGTATATCCTAACACATACCGTGCTTCTACTACACGGGAAGCAGCAATTTGAATATCTTTATTGTTTATAATAGTAGTATCTATAAGGGCAATAAGCTGATCATCCTTAAATAATTCCCACCACCTCAGGTTGAGAACCGTATCGGCCCTTAAACTGTCATAACTGAAATATTCAGGTGATTCGATTTCCGGCTTCTGAAAATTCGGACCTACTGCACAACCGGAAATACCAACCAGAATAACTACTATTAAATAATATATTATTGACCTGTTCATTATTATTTATGAATTATGGGTTATATAAAATTCAAATCTCAACCCCCAAAAAACAAATAAATCACAATATTGAAATATCAAATAATCAAATTTGTCTATTTGGATTTTTCGATTATTGAGGATAATATCTTTTTCAATTCAATAGACTCCTTGTGAAGTTTTAGAGCTTCTTTATTATTTATACTATTTGTTTCATGAATTAACCTTAACCAATAACCACTTTCTTTTGCTTCTTTTCGGGAAATCTTAACTCTCATCAAGAAATCTCTTTTACTCAGTGACTCATTGGCTTCCCGATAATTAGCTCCTACAGATCCTGAAGCTTTAATCAACTGCCTTCCATCCTTCTCATTTGCTATTGAATAAGGCAATGTTTTTACAAAAAGCCTTACATCTTTGGCAAAAATAAATGTACGCTCCTCAAGATCATAAACAGGTTTGGAACTTAATTTTCCAGTCATTGTGATTATCGCTATTTGGCTTTTGAAGTTTAGTTATTGAATATTATTTGTTTTTTATTTTTGTTTTTTGAAATTTCCCAAAATTAGGTGTCAGATATCTGCAATGCCTCCCGTTCCCTCTTCTTCTCATACCCCGCAATCTTACCTATTAACACAAACAACATCGGGTACAAAAATATACCGAGCAGTGTGGCTAAAGTCATTCCGCCAAGCAGTGCCATTCCCATTACTTTACGTGATTCGGCACCTGAACCGGTGGCAATCACAAGTGGGAAAACACCAAGAATAAATGAGAAAGCGGTCATTAAAATAGGCCGAAACCTTGATTTGGCAGCTACAATGGCAGCGTCAAATAAAGTCAGTCCTTTTTTGAATTCATCATTGGCAAATTCAACAATCAGGA
>JAOZKQ010000657.1 GCA_029935275.1 Bacteroidales bacterium
CTAATTAGTCTCTTTATTTTAAAATCATGGATTTAAGTTTAAAAGAAAAGTTGTTAATAGTATTATTGGATCCTGAGAAGGGCCGTTTTATAATGGAGCAGACCCGGATGACTAACGCTATATCAGCTTGTATAATCTTTGAAATGAAGGAGCAGGGCATTATTGACTTTAACCAAAACAGGATAAGTGTCAGGAGTTTTAAATTTCCAAAAGATACGATTCATCAGGAAATACTTAAAAAGCTGAAGGCCGGTAATAAGGAAAGAAAGTTAAGTTTTTGGCTTATGAAGCTTTCCTGGAGAGGTGGACACTATAGGAAGAGTATTATTTCTAACTTACAAAGTAAACAGGTGATAGGAAAGGAGCGGAAGTATTTTATAAATATTATTCCTTATACCCGTTATTTCTTTATTAATATAAATCTAAGGAGAAAAAATATTGAACATTTGCGGGCTGTGGTTTTTAACTCAGCCACTCCGGTACAAGAGGATTTCTTGCTATTAGGTTTAATTTCAGTTGCTAATGCTAATCGTGTTATATATAGATCCAGAGAAGAAAAAAAACTGATGAAAGAACGAATTAAAGAGCTGTTGAGTGATGCGATGGTTGATAAAGATGTACTTTTGATTTTAAAACGGGTTAAGGAAGCTATTCAGGCTTCAAGTGCTATTATTTCCGGGATCTAAGTTTCTTCATTACAAAGGCTGATGGTATGACATGCAGCAATTCCGGCAGTTTCAGTTCGTAACCTGCTGGCTCCAAGACTTACAAGCTGTATGTCTTTTCCTTTTGCCAGCTTCACTTCTTCCGGACAAAATCCTCCTTCAGGGCCAATTAATATAGTGTATTTCTGTGCAGGATGGATATGACTTTTAAGATGTATTCCATCCTTACTATCGCAGTAAGCCATAAAAGCGTTTTCTGTATTCAGATTATTGATGAAACTTTTTATAGATACCATTTCATTTATTTCAGGAAGAACAGTAGTAATGGATTGTTTCATGGCGGAAAGGATAATTTTTTTTGATCTTTTGATATTTATGTGTTTTCTTTCTGACCTTGTACAAAGTAAAGGAGTGATATTGTCAATTCCAATTTCTGTAGATTTTTCAAGGAACCATTCAAACCGGCTTATATTTTTGGTGGGGGCAATTGCAATATGAAGATGATATGGTCTGGTATTGTAATTGCAATATATCAGGTTTATTATTATCCGGCAATTTTTAGCAGATGGTTCCAGTATTTCTCCTTCAGCA
The DNA here is from genome assembly GCA_029935275.1 of Bacteroidales bacterium. Lineage (GTDB taxonomy): Bacteria > Bacteroidota > Bacteroidia > Bacteroidales > VadinHA17 > JANTGF01. The sequence continues at coordinate 1,257 of JAOZKQ010000657.1, forward strand.
AGGGTGCCTTTACCATCCATAAATAATACTTTCTCTCCAGGACTCATCCTGAGAACCTTTGAACAATGATGTGACTCCTCTGGCCCAAGAAAGCTATTTCCCTTTGTTATTTCCGGAAGAAAAAATACCTGCATTAGTTAAATTATAAATTGAATTCGGTAAATTTACAAAAATGAAATAATTTTAAGGAATATTAACGAAGCAAAAAGACAA
>JAOZKQ010000658.1 GCA_029935275.1 Bacteroidales bacterium
GGTTAGCCATTTTTTTGATCATATCTCTTTGGATGCCTTACTATTCAATATCAAATTTCAACATTTTACTTTCTTTCTTTTCTTTATACTCAAGCTCTACCAATAGAGAGTAAGAACCTTTACTTTTTGCAGCTTTGGGGTTTCGGATCAACGTGAAATATTCCCCGTTGGGAACCATAAACTTTTTTGATTTAAACTTTTTTAAAACCTTTTTCCCCTTTAAAATAGAATAATCCATTACAACGGGTAGGCTTGATTGGGACGTACTCGGGTTACTGGCTATCAGATCAATGATGATTTCAAAATGCTTTCCTGCCTGCACCGGAACAGGATCAATCACTACAGAGTCAATTTGTATTCCAGCAGTCTTCACCTTATCAGAATTATATATCAGGGTGCTTGGTTCTCCAGCACCAGAAACATCAAGAGGTTCCTGCTGAGTTTCGGGTACCTGAATTGTTGAAACAGGCATTTCCTCTGCAGATTGGGAAGCTTTTCTTGCTACAAGAATGGGTTTGCTTAAAATATGGTTATCCAGTAATTTGTCAGCTGAGCCGACCTTAACACTGATTTTCTTTTCAAATCCTTCCCGTATAATCTGTAAGATTGCTGTTTCTCCGGGAACCTTCTTTTTTATCAAACCGGTAAAAACACGGATGTCAGCCATGTCCTGCCCGTCCACAGCCGTGATGATATCCCCTTTCATTAGGCCTGATTTTAATGCGGGGCTGTTTTTTTGAACTGCTCCAATATAAATCCCCTGATCCCCACCTGGATTTTCGTTGAGACCCACCCCGATCAAGCCTGCACCACCTCTTAAATTCCATGCCTTTTGTTTATCCCCTGAAAGATAATAAATGAGTACCCGCTGATGGTTCAAATTATTACCTGGCCGTGAAAATTTATCAGCTTGATCAATCAAGTTCAGAGCTGTTTCCATATCTCCCAATCCCAGGAGGCAGAATGCCTTTCCTATGGTTGAATTCTGGATAGAAAAAATGTTATCGGAAGGGGTTTTGTTAATGGCTGTATTAAAATCACTTCTGGCCTTTTCAAATTGTGCCAGGTAATAAAATGACCACGCCCGTCCGCTATAGGCTTCGGAAAGAACAACTGCATTGTTTGCAGAAGTAATCTTAATTAATTTTGTAAAATACTCTATAGCCCGGTTATAATCACCTGTCTTGGAATATGCCCAGCTTTTTCCCCTTAGTGCGCCCAGATTATCTTTATTGTTTTTCAAAATCAAATCAAAATCCTTGTGGGCCAGATCAAACTGCCGGGTCTTTACATAGATTCTCCCCCTGTCCTCAATGGCATTCACATACATATGCTTCAATTTAATAGTCTGGGTAATATCTCTTATTGCCTCATCATACTTTTTTAAATTCTCATTACACCGGCCACGGAAGAGGTATGAAACCCAGTGATAAGATTTTGGCAACCCAAGGCTCAGCGCCCTGTCAAA
>JAOZKQ010000018.1 GCA_029935275.1 Bacteroidales bacterium
TTCCGGTTAAATACCTGCTTCATTTTAAGTATTTTAGGCATTTTAGGCATTCCATTGTAGCTGGTTGTTAAAAATATTGAGTTGTCATAATAACAGCTTAGCTGAAAATCAATTAATAACAGCGAAGCTAATTACCCTTTTTAGCCTTCATCTATTCGCTTTAAGTTATTTCCAAATATCTTATAAAATACAGGTACAATCACCAGTGTAAGTATGGTTGAGACCAATAATCCGCCAATGATTGTCCAGCCCATGGGTGCCCATATTTCCCCACCTCTTAATGTAAGTGGAAGCAAGCCCCCTATGGTGGTTAATGAGGTTAGGATAATAGGCATAAACCTGGTTTCTCCGGATAAAACAATGGCATCTTCTATATCCATCCCATTCCGGATTTGAATATTGGTATAATCAACCAGAATAATAGAATTATTTACAACGATACCCACAAGGCTCAGAAGTCCGATGAAGGCCGTAAAGGAGAATGTATTCCCGGTAATAAACAGCGCCCAGATGGAACCAATCAGTGCTAATGGTACCGCAATAAAGATGATCAGGGGTTGCTTATAGGAATTAAACTGAAGCACCAGCACGGCAAAAATGGCAATAACCGTAATTAGTCCGGCTTTGGCCATACCCCCAAAGGTTTGGTCCCTGTTCTCCAACTCCCCGCCAATGTGATAGCTGAACCCTGAGGGGAAATTATATTGTTCCAGAAAGCTTAAAACCGATTCCATAGCTGCATCCAGATCGCTGCCTTTAATCAGGTCGGCAGTCAACAATGCAGAGCGCTGAAGATTGTACCTGGAGATCAGGGCCGGTGATTCCTCCATTTGAATCGAACCAAGTTGCCTGAGAGGGACCTGCTTGCCGGCCAGTGAGCTAACAAAGATTTGATCTAAAAGGCCCGGCTTCACTTCATTACCTGAGGGTGTACGAAGAACAATATCGTATTCTTTCCCGTTTTTATCCCTGAAAGTGGTAACAGGGATGCCATTGATGGCAGTACGGATGGATTTCTCAATGGTCACAACAGGTACACCCAACATGCCTGCTTTGTCTTTATTGATCTGAAAAACCAGGTCGGTTTTCATTTTTTTAAGTTTGTTGTTTACATTGATCATCCCGGGTGTTTCCAGCATTACCTGTTCCATTTTTTCAGCAATTTGCTGCAATACATCCTGGTTATCCCCCAATAGATAAACCATTACAGGGGCTTCCAGGGGAACACCCTGCTGATATTCCTTGATCGTAATTTTTGCCCCGGGATAATCTGCGAACACTTTTCTTAAACCACTTATAAGTTGATCATACTCCGACTGTTCATACCTTTTAAGCCTTACATAGATCTCTCCATAATTCGGGGCATAATTCTTTGACATTATATTATAATAGATCCGTGGATTACCATGGCCTATATTGCTTGCGTAAACCTGAATATACTGACTGGTATCCAGTATGGATTCCACATACCGGACTACATGATTTGTTTTTTGAATGGCAGTACCCTCAGGCATTTCAACCCGTACCATAAATTGTGGTGTTTGGGAGGGCGGAAAAAAGCTCAGTCCTACCAAAGGAAACATAGCCATAGACCCAACAAAAGCTAAAACAGCAATAAGAATTACAAACAATTTATGTTTTAGGGCAAACTTAAGGGTCTTTCTGTATGGACCCTGAATGAAACGGTCCAGCTGCATCCGGAAAACATTGTTCTTCTTCTCCGGCTTTTTCCGCTTGAAAATAACAGCAGAAGCCAGGGGGGTAATGCTCAGTGCAATCAATAATGAAACACTTAAGGTAGCGATGATGGTAAAGGGTAAGCTTTTGATGAAATCACCAGCCTTATCGGGCATGGTAATGATGGGGATAAAGGCAAACAAGGTTGTTAAAGTAGCGGTAACTACAGGCCAGGCTATTTCTGATGCCCCTTTTACCGCAGCCTCCCTGGAAGAAAGGCCTTTAAGCATAAAGCGGTTGATGTTTTCAACCATTACAATGGAATTATCCACCAGAAGCCCCAGGGCAACCACCAGCGCAGCAATGGAAATCTGCTGCAGGCCATAATCAGCCATGTTAACAAGTGACAGTCCAATTAAAATAGAAAGGGGAATGGCCAGGATCACAATAAGTGACGACCTAAAGCCCAATGCCAGTAAAATGACAAAGCCTACCAGGATTATTCCCTGGACCAGGTTGCTCAGAAAGCCGCCAATCTTTGATTTCACCCCTTCTGACTGGTCAAAAACATAGTGTATTGACAAATCAGGTTCAAGACGGGAACTAAAATCCCCGATAACTGGCTTAATGCCATCAACAACTTCAAAAATATTGTATCCTTCTTTTTGTTCAATTGTAACAAAAATGGCTTTAGCCCCGCCAAGCCGGGCGATATATTGATCGTCAGCATCAGTAAATGCTAGCTCAGCCACTTGTTCCAGGTGTAAAATTTTTCCATTATGTGAATTAACCACGGTCCTTCTGATCTCCTCAAGATTTTTGAACCCCCCTCCTGATTTGATCATAAAACTTTTTCCATCCATGGTCACAGAACCACCGGGGATATTGGCATTATTACTTTTTAGCGCATTGATTATCTGATCAAGGGATATATTCATCCTTGCCATTTTCTCAAAATTCAGGTTAATCCTGATCACCTCATCAGGAACACCTGCAAGTGCTACTTTTTTTACGCCTTTCTGTTTCTCCAGTTCCCTTTTTAGCTGTTCAGCCCGCTCATTCATTCTGCTGTATGATGCTTTATCCGAAACCAGGGCCAATTGCATAATAGCCACGTCCGAACTACGCCATTGCATAATATCCAGTAGAAAAATATCTTCGGGCAGATCACTTTGAATGCTGTTTATCTGCCTCACAAGCTCATCGTATTTCTCTTTTGCATCTGTATTGTAACTAAATTCAACAGAGGTAACAGACAGGCCATCTTTTATTTCGGTTTTAACCATTAAAATATCATCCAATTCATTTATGGCTTCTTCCACAGGAAAAGCAACAAGTTGTTCAAGGTCGTTAGGGCTGGCACCCGGGTATATTACAATAACGCTTCCACCAGGAACATAAATTGTAGGATCCTCTGTCCTGGGCATTGTTAAGAACGCCTGAACGCCCAGTAAAATCAACAAAATAAAAATTATCAGGGTAAACTTGGCGTTCTCTATGGCTATTTTGGGAAGGTTCATTTTAATTTTTTATTTCAATTTTGCTACTCCCGTCTATGTAGTAATTCCCTTCAGTGATCAACTCTTCGCCAATTATGAGGCCCTGTTCAACTGACAGGGAGTCATTTGAGATCCTGGTAAACCGGACTTTTTTCATCAGGGGCTTCCCGTCTTTAACTACATAAACAAAACCGGTCCTGCCTTTTCCATTAACGAGTGCCCCGGCAGGGATAACGATCACTGATTTCCCTTTGGAAGGATATATCATTGCTTTGGCAATAAAACCCGATAGCAAAAGATCAGTTCCCGGGTCTATTCGTAGTTCAATTTCATATGTTCCGGTATATGGGTCTGCCCATTCCCCTATTTCGGTTAGAATGGCCCGGAACCTACGGTCTGGAAATGCATCAAAATGCACTTCTGCTGTATCATGCAAGCTTAATTTTACAATATCCCGGTCGGGGAGGTTGCAGCGGAGTACCCAATCGTTTTTAGTCGATGAAAATAGAAATACCGGATTTCCCGGGGCAATAATCTCGTTCGCTTCGGCCAGGCGTTTTAAAACCTTTCCGTTTGCCGGCGCCCTTATTACCGAGTATTCAAGGTTAAATTCTGCTATATCACGCTGATTTTTAGCTATGTCCAGGGCGGTTCCCATATTCTGGTATTGTTCTAAAGTTGCCACACTGTCCTTATAAAGGTTATGCACCCTTCTGTAATCCCTTTCTGCCTTTTGTAGTGCCAGTCTGGCCTGATTGGTTTTTGCTTTAATTTCCATCAGGTTTAACCTGGCCATTGTTTTACCTTCCTCAACAAAAGCACCTTCATCTACTTCAATGGAAGAAATAAGTCCCCCTGTTTTAAAACTCAACTTTATTTCTGATTTTTTACTAAGAATTCCTGAGCTTTGAATCGGGAAATTAACATCTGTTTGTTTAGTGATGTAAGTTTTTACCGGAATGCTTATTTTGCGATTGTCAGGCTGTGTTTCCTGTTTGCAAGTACTTAATAAAACCGAAATCCCAATAAAAACTATAATAAAAAAATACTTTTCTTTAAACTTAAAGGTATTATTCAGGTAACTAAATATATCGTTCATTATATAAGTTATTTAAAATTTATATTATCATTTGCTTCCAGTGGCAGGATATAGGTGCCAATCACTCTTTCAAACTCAGCTTCCATAATTTTATATTCAAACCTGGCTATTATGAAATTTGCCATTGCAGTTGTCATTGTGGTACGGGAATCCATAAATTCTACCAGGTTAACCATGCCTTCGCCATATTTTTTGGAAATCACATTAAATGCTTTGGTGGAACTTTCTTTTTCCTTTTGTACAGCCTGTACATATTTGGCAGCAGCCTCAAGACTATAATAAGCTTCTGTAACCTCCAGCCTGATATTATCAGAGATTTGGCTTTTTCTGGTTACTATCTGGTCCAGCTCAATTTTTGCCTGTTTTATCTTTGATTTATTTTCCAGCCCTTTAAAAATGTTCCAACGCAGTACCAGTGATCCCAGGAAAAAATCATCATCTTTGGTGAAACTATAATTTGTGCCCTGAATTCCATAATTAACAGCTGCGAAGACTGTAGGATAGCCATTAGCTACATTTAATTTTAGTTTATACTCACCGGCCTTCATATAATAATCCATCTGATCCAATTCTTCCCGGTTTACAAAAGCAAGTTCTTCTGCATTTTCCAGACTGATAAGACCCATTAACAAGTCTATATTATCTAAAGTTTTTATCTCTGTATCAAAAGCCTGGTTGAGTAAAAAATTCATCCAGGATGCAGCCATTTTATTATTTTTCATAATAATGGCCTCATTTTGTTCCAGTTTGCTTAATTCAGCTTCTGACCGGTAAACCACATCAACCGTTACTTTATCATTCCGGTACAGGCTGTTATTCACCCGGATATTCTCTTCGAGAAGGGTACGGGTTTCTTTTACCAGGTGCTGTAAACGGACAGTTTTCTGGTAACTGTAATAAGCTGTTTTAATATCACCAACCAATTTTCTTTTGAAAGCATTCAGGTCAGCATTGCTTGCTTTTAATAGTTCTTTGTTGATTTTGTAATTATAGCCAATTGCAGGATTAATTAAGGGCTGAATCAACTCCATTTTTGTTTCCTGCTCATGTGGTCTGTAAAATTGATAAGTTTGATTCTCAATTTGGGGAAAAGCATCTGTACTGGTAAGGTAATTAAGTGTAGAATAAACCGGGTTTAACATATCTCCTACGGGGAAATCAATAACCCTGCCACCATTGGCAATTGTATAACGTGCATTTAGGCTAATCTCAGGTAAATAATATGCCCGGGCCTGGTTCAGGGCCTCAATGCTTTTTTCATATGAACTCTTTTTCTGCTTAAGGGCTAAATTACTTTCAAGTCCAATATTTATATATTGCTGTAATACAGAATCCTGTCCCACAACCATGAATGAAAGTCCAAAGAAAAATATGTAGATTGATATTGCTTTCATAACTGATATTTTTTATTTTGATAAAACTCCCCTTAATGATAACTCAAATTGCTTTTCTAACAATTCCTTTTCATTAATACCCATGGCATTGACTAAAGGTAGCCTAAGGGTAACCAATTCCAGGATAGAGGATAAATGCGACCAGAGTATCAGGGCCATTTCCCGGTCTCTGATATCGGAACGTATTGAACCATCTAATTGACCCTTTTTAATTATTTCAGTGAAAAACACCAGGGGAGAATCAGGTTCCAGGATTTTTAGCGATTGATTTTTATCCAGTTTTTCAAATTTTGAGGAGTCAACCATCATGATGGCCCGGATATGATTGGGATAGTTTTGACTGAAGTCAATGTATGACTTTCCAAGTTTTAATAAATTTTCAGCTCCCTTTTTTTCGGGGTCATATTGATCTTTAAGAACTTTATAGATCATTTCCAACACCCTGTTCACAATTGAATAATGAAGGTCCTCCCTGCTTTTAAAATACAGGTAAAGGGTCCCTTTGGCAAGATCAGCTTCCCGGGCAATCTGATCCATGGATACATTATCAAAGCCTTGCTTAAAGAAAAGTTGCTCCGCCGCATCAATTATAGCGTTTCTTCTGAGCTGCTTTTCCCTTTTCTTCCGTTCTGTTACACTCATAATATGACTGGTGTTCATTTAATGACTGTTAGTCACTTATTTCACAAATTTAATTATTTTTTTGAAAAAAAACAATTTTCTATTAGAATATCTGTACTTCTGAAAGAATTGCCAGCCTATGGATTGGCTTCCCTTTAGATTTTCGTATCTGTCTTTATGGTAATTGCTAATTGCTTATAGAAGCTGTTCAATTACAATAATTTAAACTTAATTACGAAAAATATTTTTAATAGGGGGCATATATACTATTCCAACTAATTGGAATGTTTATAAATAATAGTTTGCTATTGTAGAATTGGGAATTTCCAATATTTTTGTATTGATAAATTAGCATATATAAAAAATTGCATGCAATAGTCTTCCTCATAATTATTGGCGTTATCGTAGCTGGTGGCTTCCTGATTGCTTTTATATGGGCAGTAAAAAGTGGACAATATGATGATAATTACAGTCCTGCTGTTCGTATCTTATTTGATGACGATATCCCTAAGAAGAAGAAAGAGGAGAAGGAAAATAGTAAGGATACTAAACAGAATAATAATAATAAACCTGTTAACTCTTTATAATAACCAAAACCAAGATTGCTTATGGAACCTGAAAAGTTTTATTATGACAACAAGATTGTAAAGCAGTTTGCTCTTGCTACAATCATTTGGGGGGTAGTTGCATTGCTATATGGCTTGTTTGCAGCTTTCCATATTTTTCTCCCAAACTGGGGAATGCATCTTGAGTATTTCACTTTTGGCCGCATAAGGCCAATCCATACAAATGCAGCCATATTTGCATTTGTGGGGAATGGCATTTTTACGGCAGTGTATTACTCAATGCAGCGCTTATTAAAAACCCGTATGTACAGCGATTTACTTAGTAAAATCCATTTATGGGGATGGCAACTGATTATTGTTGCAGCTGCCATTACTTTATCATTAGGGATTACAATAAGTAAGGAATATGCTGAATTGGAGTGGCCCATTGACATTGCTATTACTGTTATCTGGGTTATTTTTGGTATCAATATGTTTGGAACGCTTTTGAAACGAAGGGTGAGCCACATCTATGTTGCTATCTGGTTTTACATTGCCACATGGGTAACAATTGCAGTACTTCATATTGTGAATTCCTTTGAATTGCCGGTTAGTCTCTTTAAAAGTTATCCTCTTTTTGCCGGTGTACAGGATGCCCTGGTTCAATGGTGGTACGGTCACAATGCGGTAGCATTTTTCCTTACTACTCCTTACCTTGGATTGATGTATTATTTCATCCCAAAAGCTGCGAACAGGCCTATCTATTCCTATCGTTTATCTATTATTCACTTTTGGGCGCTAATCTTTTTGTACATTTGGGCTGGTCCGCACCACTTATTGTATTCCGCTCTGCCTGAATGGGTACAGTCGCTTGGCATCGTGTTCTCAATCATGTTGATTGCCCCATCATGGGGAGGTATGATCAATGGCTTGTTAACCCTTCGTGGGGCATGGGACAAGGTAAGGGAGGACCCGGTTCTTAAACTATATGTTGTAGCCGTTACCTGTTACGGTATGTCCACTTTTGAGGGGCCGATGATGTCTCTGAAATGGGTAAATGCCATCAGTCACTTTACTGACTGGACCATTGGCCATGTACACATTGGCGTATTGGGCTGGAATGGCTTCCTGACCTTTGGAATGTTATACTGGCTGATCCCTAGAATATTTAACACCAAGCTGTATTCAACAAAATTGGCAAATACGCATTTTTGGATAGCTACGCTGGGGATATTGTTTTATGCAATTCCACTTTATTTTGCAGGTATCACACAGGCTTCAATGTGGAAGCAATTTACACCTGAAGGATTTTTGGTTTATCCCAATTTCCTTGAAACGGTAACCCAAATATTACCTATGTACCATATTCGTGCATTTGGGGGGTCATTATATTACACCGGGGTGCTGCTTTGGGTTTATAACTTATATAAAACTATGAAAGCCGGTAGTCTTGTTGCGAATGAAGAAGCCGAAGCTGTTCCGCTACCTGTACAGGAGAAAAAATCTACTTCTGAAGGCTGGCACAGGTTTCTTGAAAGAAAACCATTACTCTTTTTAACTGCATCTTTGATAGTTATCCTGATTGGTGGAATGGTAGAAATAATACCTACTTATTTTATTAAATCTAATGTTCCTACCATTGAAAGTGTTAAACCTTATACTCCACTTGAGTTACTGGGACGGGACGTTTATGTTAGCGAAGGATGTTATAATTGCCATTCTCAAATGATCCGTCCGTTCAGGTCAGAAACAGAGCGCTACGGTGAATACTCAAAAGGAGGAGAAGCCGTTTACAACCATCCATTCCAGTATGGGTCTAAAAGAACCGGCCCTGACCTTGCAAGGGAAGGTGTAAAGTCCGGGAAGTTGTACAAGCCTGATTCCTGGCATTATAATCACATGATTGATCCGCAGAAAATCAATGATAAATCCATTATGCCCCCTTATCCATGGCTGGCAAAAAAGGATATTAACATGAGGTTGACCCCTAAAAAGATCAGGGTGATGCAGACTTTGGGTGTTCCTTACCCCGAAGGTTATGATAAAATTGCTAATGATGACCTTATGAAGCAGGCCAAAAAGATTTCGGATGGTTTAAGTGATGAAGGAATTGATGTGGAACCTACCCGCCAGATAGTGGCTTTAATTGCTTATCTGCAACGTCTTGGAACCGATATAATTGTTGACAAATAATATTGAGAAAATGTTTGCATTTATTTTAAATAATGGAACAGGAGTGACCGGCTTATCTAAATTCCCGGTCATCGCCATGTTCCTGTTTTTGGCTATTTTCATTCTGGTTATTATTTACACATTTACTGCCGATAAAAAGGATATGACCCGGTGGGGTGAAATGCCATTGAATGAAGATGACGAACCAAACCCAGATAATTAAAAAATAAAAATATTTCAGATATGGCTACAAATGATGAAAATACTAAAAATTTGCACCAAGCTCAAGAGCCGGAATATGACGAAATAACTCATGAACGGTTACTTTCCGATCATGAATATGACGGAATTCGTGAATTGGATAATGACCTGCCACCATGGTGGAAATACCTTTTTTATATATCGATTGTTTTTGCAATTGTTTTTATACTGGTTTACCATGTATTTGAATCTGCAGATTTACAGGTTGTTTTATATGAAAAGGAAATGGCAGCAGCAGCAGCAAAATATAAGAGAACTGACCCAAGTGCTGTTGCAGCAAGCTTAACGGTACTTACTGACGATGAAAGCCTGGCCGATGGCAAAATCACTTACGATAAAATATGTTCTGTTTGTCATGCTAAAAATGGAGAAGGGCTCATTGGGCCTAACTTTACTGATGAGTACTGGATTCATGGCGGGACCATTCAGGATATGTATAAAATTGTAATTACCGGGGTGCTGGATAAGGGAATGATTTCATATAAGGACCAGTTATCACCTAAAAAGATTCAGAATGTATTAAGTTATATTATCAGCCTTGAGGGAACCAATCCTCCAAACCCTAAAGCCCCTCAGGGTGATCGTTGGGTAAACGGGGAAAAAGTTGCTGAGTAAGCCTGAAAATAGCTATTTGTTTTTGTATGCTCCTTTTTATAACAGATCAACCCTTCTGTAAAAGGGGCATACTTTTTTTATATTTTAAACCAACAATATAATGAAGAACAACACAGATGAAGACACTAGTTTCAGGGATAGGCTAACTACTGTAAGTGACGAGGGGGACAGGGTTTGGGTCTATGCAAAAAAACCTAAAGGGAATTTTTATAACTACCGGAAGATATTGGCTTTTTTTCTTCTTGCTTTTCTTTTTATCGCCCCTCATATAAAGGTTCATGGCGAACAATTTATGCTGTTCAATATTATTGAGCGAAAGTTCGTAATATTTGGTGTTATATTCTGGCCACAGGATTTCCATCTCTTTGTACTGGCCATGATCACTATGATTGTTTTTGTTGTATTATTTACGGTTATTTACGGACGTTTATTCTGTGGGTGGGTCTGTCCTCAGACTATATTTATGGAATTTATATTCAGGCAGATAGAATGGCTTATTGATGGAAACCCTCAGGCACAAAGGAAGCTGAAAAAGTCGCCTTTGAATGCAGAAAAAGTCTTTAAAAGGCTATTAAAGCACAGTATATATTACCTGATCTCCCTGATTATTGCTTTTACTTTTCTTTCATATATCCTGGGTGTTGAACAGGTTAAGGAGTTTATAGTGGCCGGGCCAGCTGCAAATATGGGTGGCTTTATTGGGATTTTTGTTTTTTCATTTGTTTTTTATTTTATTTTTGGCTGGTTCAGGGAACAGGTTTGTACCATTGCCTGCCCGTACGGAAGGCTTCAGGGGGTTATGCTTGATAATAATTCCATGGTGGTTGCTTATGATTATTTAAGAGGAGAACCCAGAGGGCCTCTTAATAAAAATGAAAATCAGGGTGATTGTATTGCTTGTCAGGCCTGTGTGGTTGTTTGTCCAACAGGAATAGATATCAGGAATGGTACACAACTTGAATGTATCAATTGTACGGCTTGTATTGATGCCTGTGATGCAGTTATGACAAGGGTGAAAAAACCAAAAGGCTTGATAAGGCTTGCATCTGAAACTTCAATTAAGGAAGGAAAGAAGCACAAACTGAATACCAGGGCCATTGCATATTCCGTTGTATTAACTATATTAATAAGCCTTGTAGCTTATTTGTTTTCAGTAAGAACTGATATTGAAACCACTATACTCCGGGCACCGGGTACTTTGTATCAGGAAACAGAAGATTCCTATACCAACCTTTATAATATTGAAATAGTAAATAAATCCCGGGAGGAATTTCCGATTAGTGTAAAATTGCTGGATGGAAATGGTACGATTCAAATAATTGGAGGGGACATTACTGCTAAAAAGGGAGAATTAACAAAGAGTATGTTCCTTATTTTGATAAAGAAAAAGGACTTGCATAGTTCAAAAAACTCTGTTAAAATAGGAATTTACAAAGAAGATCAGCTTATTGAGGAAATTCCTTCTACCTTTGTAGGGCCGAATAAACTGGATCGAAAATAATTTTGGAAAGTCCCCTTTATTTGTAAAATGGAATGATTTGTTTCCGGGTAAATTGAACATTGTATTTTTCATATTTAGTTAGTATTATAGTATTTAGAAAATGAAATTTAAATTCAACTGGGGTACTGGAATAACACTTTTTATTCTTCTTTTTATTTCGTTTTATATCTTCCTTATCTTTCTTACAAAAAGCAAGACCTTTGATATGGTAATAGATGATTATTACCCTGAAAGTATAATTTTTGAAGATCAGATTGAAAAAACAAGGCAGGCAAGAGCCTTGAATGAGGTAATTGATATACAGATTATTAATGATACCCTTATCATCAAATTACCGTCATGGGAGGATAGTAGTCTTGCCAGTGGGACTTTTGATTTTTACAGGCCAAGCAATGCAAATGATGATGTAAGTATAGCTGTCAAAGTAAATAGACTGGGTATTCAGAAGGTTTATCCTTCCGGGCTTATTTCCGGGCGTTATGTCCTGAAGGCTGACTGGGAAATAAATGGTATTGGTTACTATGATGAAATATCCGTTTATGTTCCTTAGTATTGTTGTTTTTAGCTTATATGGAGAGTTTTTAAATGCTTAAATGCTTAAATGCTAAAATGCATAAATGAAAGGAATGCTGGAATTATGGGGGAGGATATTTTGTTTATCCGGTCTGTCTCACATAAATTATAACCCGAACTCAAACTAAACCAAACTATGGACTTTATTACTGCGCTTAGCCTTGGACTTATTGGAAGTTTCCATTGTGTTGGCATGTGTGGCCCCATTGCAATTGCACTTCCTCTGCCACAAAAAAGCTGGGCCTACAAATTATCCGGTGTATTCCTTTATAACATAGGAAGGGTTATTACCTATGGCATCCTTGGGGCTTTATTTGGTCTTTTAGGCCAGGGGATCCAACTGGCGGGTTTTCAAAAAGTGGTATCTATACTTATGGGTTCTATTATGATCATGTCAGTTTTTTTTCCTTTTATTTTCCGGAACAGGGTCAGCATTGACAGTTTCCTGACAGGCTATGTTGGCAGATTTATAGGTAAATTTAGAAAACTATTTAAGGTAAAATCATTGTCTTCTCTGCTAATCATTGGCCTGCTAAACGGCTTATTACCCTGCGGGCTGGTTTATATTGCAGTTGCAGGAGCCCTTAATACAAACGACATAACTTTGGGTGTTTTATATATGGTTCTGTTTGGTTTAGGGACCATACCTATGCTGGCATTTGTTACATTGGCAGGAAGCATGGTTAGCGGTACACTCCGAACCAAAATTAATAAACTAATACCTTATGTTGTAGTGATTATTGGCATTCTTTTTATCTTAAGGGGATTATCATTGGGCATTCCTTATGTTAGTCCGAAAGACCAGATGTTAAAACCACATGAAAAAATGGAAATGAAAAAGAAAATGGAAACAAGCAATAATTTATTTCAATGGGATGTGAATTCTACAAAAAATTATATTAAATTTGTCTAAATAAAATTACTTAACTTTTAACCAATACAAAAATGAACAAAAAAAGTCTAAACATTTTAAGCGCTGTAGTTGTTGGATCGCTTCTTTTCTTTACATCATGTGGCAGTGGGGCCCCTAAAGATGATTCTTCAAAAAGTGCTGCCGTTGAAGAAGCTGCTCAAACTACAACTGAAGCTGTAGCAGCTGACGTGGATGAAAAGTATGCTGTCGGCAAAAAAATCTACGACGAAAAATGCGTAGTTTGTCATCAGGCTGATGCAAAAGGATTAACGGGAGCATTTCCCCCTCTTGCTAACTCTGACTATCTTTTAAAAGATCCAAAAAGAGGAATACATCAAACACTTAATGGCTCTCATGAAGAAATGATTGTGAATGGCGTAACTTATAATGCACCTATGGTTCCTCAGGTTGATACTAAGGAGGAGGCATTAGCCGTTATCAATTATGTGCTTAATAATTTCGGGAATGACGGAGGAGAGCTGACCATGGATGATATTACAGATATTGAAATTGCCCCCAGGGATAATTAAAATCCTGAATTAAAGAAGTTTTAAAGCAGCCATCTGGCTGCTTTTTTTTTGCGTTCAAGCGAATTAATAAGTATTATATAATTATTTCAGAACCTAAGCAGGTTTTTGTAGTCATTTATTACTTATATTTGTTGAATTGCTAAATCTATATTATTTAAGCCATTGATATACAGATTAATAGGTATTCTATTTATTTCCTTGTTAGTATTCCCTAAGATGATTGATGCTCAGTCTAATGCTGTCAATAGGGAGAAGTATAGACTTCATCTTTTAGAAACTGAGGCAGAAATAGAAATAGACGGTGTTTTATCGGAAGATATATGGTTAAATGCTGACAGGACAGGGAAGTTTGTACGTATCCTGCCTATTGATACAGGATTTGCTAGTGCTCAAACTGTGGTAATGATGGCCTATGATAAAACAAACCTGT
This sequence comes from Bacteroidales bacterium, assembly GCA_029935275.1. Lineage (GTDB taxonomy): Bacteria > Bacteroidota > Bacteroidia > Bacteroidales > VadinHA17 > JANTGF01. The sequence continues at coordinate 13,831 of JAOZKQ010000018.1, forward strand.
ACCTGGCTGCCATTTGTTACGATACTATGCCCGGGAAACGGCCTGTTGAGTCATTGCGAAGGGATTTTAGTTTTGGGAGAAACGATAATTTCATTGCTTTTATTGATACTTATAATGATCAGACAAATGGTTTTGCATTTGGTATTTCTGCTGCCGGTGCACAATGGGATGGATTACAGGCTAACGGAGGTTTTGTATCCCTGGACTGGGATTGTAAGTGGCGGTCGGCTGTTAAAAATCATAAGGATAGGTGGGTTATAGAATTCAGTATTCCCTTTCGCAGTATCCGCTATAATGAAGGCGATACAGAATGGGGTATTAACTTTAGCAGGCTGGATCTTAAAAGCAATGAGAAATCCAGCTGGGCACCGGTTCCCCGACAGTTTCAGTCAGCAAACCTGGCATACACCGGGACACTTGCCTGGGATAAACCTTTACCAAAAGCAGGTATTCGTTTTTCACTAATTCCTTATGTTTCCGCCAAGGCATCGCAGGATATGGAAACTGATGATCCTGATAAATATAGTGGCAGTGCCGGCATAGATGCTAAAATTACCCTTTCAACATCTATGAACCTTGATCTGACACTTAATCCTGACTATTCTCAGGTGGAGGTGGACAGACAGCTTATTGACCTGGACAGGTATGAACTGTTTTTTCCTGAAAGACGACAGTTCTTTCTTGAGAATAGTGATCTCTTTGCCAGTCTTGGCAGTAAAAGAATCCGCCCCTTTTTTTCCAGGAGAATTGGTTTGGATGCCCCTGTTCAACTGGGTGGACGCTTAAGCGGGAAACTCGGAGAGAATTACAGGATTGGTCTTATGGATGTTCAAACAGGGATAAATGATACCATTCCTGCAAGTAATTTTGGGGTTTTTGCAATTCAAAGGAAAGTTTTTCAACGATCCAATATTGGTGCTTTTATTGTGAATAAGGAGATAACAAAAATATCTGAGGATTCATTATTTAGTGGAAATAGATTTAATCGTGTAGCCGGGTTTGACTTTAATCTTGCCAGTGCAGATAACCGCTGGACAGGTAAGGCCTTTTACCATCAGGCATTTTACCCTGATTCACCCGGAGAGGCTTTTACCATGTCGGGGATGCTTGCATACAATACTCAGCATCTTTTGGTAAGTCTGAATCAGGCCTGGGTAGGATCTAACTATTTGGCTGAAACAGGTTATGTGCCCCGAAAAGGCTATCATCAGATTAATCCTGAATTTAAATACAAATTCTTCCCTTTATCTGAAAAAATTGCTAACCATGGCCCCGGCCTTGCAGTTGACATGTTTTTTACACCTGATTTTACACTTTCAGACAGGTTAGTAGCCTTTACCTATGGTATAGAATGGTTAAACAGGTCAAGCCTGATGGCAATAGTACAAAATACGTATATAGAGCTTCTGGAGCCTTATGATCCTACTAATTCAGGTGGTGACAGCCTTGCTATTGGAACGAAATATAATTGGACAGAAGCATCTTTGAATTTTTTCTCTGATGCCAGAAAACTATTCAATTATGGGGTTTATGCCAGTTATGGTGGATATTATAACGGCACTCGCTTTAATGTAAGCGGGGAATTGAGTTATCGGGTTCAGCCATATGGTAGCCTGGCAATGGTAGTAAGCTACAATAATATTGAATTGCCTGAGCCTTATAGTGATGCAAAACTAATTCTTATTGGGCCCCGCCTGGATATTACTTTTACTGATAAAATATTCTTTACCACTTTTGTTCAGTATAATAACCAGATTGATAATATAAATGTGAATCTTCGCTTCCAATGGCGTTTTGCACCCGTATCGGATCTTTACATTGTTTATACTTCAAATACTTATCCGGAGAATTTTACTTCCAAAAATCGTGCTTTGGTAGTTAAATTATCTTACTGGTTTAATTGATTGTTGTTAATCGTCATTCGATAGTCATTCGCTTCGCTGTTATTCGATGGTTATTAGATTGCTGCGCAATCGTAATTTGGCTGTAATTCAATGGTCATGCCAAAAAATTGCAAATCCTGGCATCCGGAGGAGGGTCAAAGGGTATAGATATATGCAGCATTTTAGGGATTAACCTTCAACCTTCAACCTTCAACCTTCAACCTTCAACCTTCGACCTTC
>JAOZKQ010000166.1 GCA_029935275.1 Bacteroidales bacterium
CTGATTTTCTTAATTCAGGATTTGGATTCACGCACATAACAGGGATTTTTTCTTTATTAGCAATGATCTGTTGCTCATCTGCTCCCAGGGCATAGTCAGCAATCCCAATGTCCCTGGTGGTCATAGTCAGGATTAAATCTGCCTTAATTTGTTTTGCAAAATCAATGGTTTCCAGGGCAAATTTCTTTTTCCCGGGCGCTGAATGTATCTCAAAATCAATATTTTTGGAAGCAAAATATCTTTTTGCAAAAAGTGTGTTATTTGCCACTTTAGCTTTGAACGATTTGTCACGGGCATCCTGCTTAAAGAAATAAAACTTTGTTTTATAATAATTAGCCAGATAGCTTACCCATGAATTTTTCTCTTTATTTTCCAGCCTGAAATCAATTGGGAAAACAATTTTTTCAAATTTTTTGGATTTTGGTGGTCCCTGTACAATTATAAAAGGCACTGATGAGCTCACAATTACTTTTAATGCCCAGCTACCTGTTAATTTTTGCATCCCTTTCACCCCATGTGTTCCCATAACAACAAGGTTGGCAAAGGTATCTTGTGCAACTTCCCCAATATCATGAAATATACTGCCAGTTTTTACCAGGTATCTTGGTTTGATAAAATGTTCTTTAAAAAATTTCTCAGAAATCTCTTTACATTTATTTTCAGCTTCCCGTATTTCGGATTTCTTTTTTACAATATGTAAAATTATGATATCATTCTTCATCTCCTGGGAGATTACGAGTGCGTTTTCGAGTGCATAATCCCCTACTTTTGTAAAGTCATGTGGGACCAGAATAGTTTCCTTTTTATTTTTCATAGCTTTTTTATTGGCTAGAGTTTAACAACTAAAATAAATATTATATTTTTGAGAATACGAAAAAATTATACTTTTGGTTTTACAAGTTATTACTTTTTCTGTTAAAAAAAGCAAAATAAGATTAATTAATTTAATATTGCTTCTATTCTTTTGTGTTTTGACCATTGCTTTATCTGAGTCAATACATGCAAGTATTGTGCCACAAATACAGCGAGTTACCATAAAATCTGATTCCTTAGTTTTTGATGATTCAGGTTCCTCAAATGATACTATACAAAGAAAGTCTTTTTTTTCAGAAGAGCTAAAAATACCTTATAAATATAACTCTATAAAGTTTTTATTAAAGGTAATAACTTCAGAAGATGCTGTTTTCTTTCAGTATTTCCTGGAAGGTTTTGATGAAAACTGGAGTAAACCGGAAGAATTTCCTGTTAAAGAATACATTAATTTGCCTCCTGGAAGGTATAATTTTTCTGTAAGGTATGTGGATGAAAATATGAATACCGGCCCGGCGGTATCCTTTCGTTTTAAAATAATCAGACCTATTTATAAAACTGCTTTAGCTTTATTGGTTTATCTTCTTGCCTTTATACTATTATTAATAATGGTGGCAAGAATTGTAGGTTATCGTTTTGCCAGAGAACGTTTCAGACTTGAAAGAATTATCAATGACCGAACTAATGCCCTTGTAAAAGAGAAGGATAAATCAGAAAACCTTTTAGCTAATGTATTGCCTAAAGATACTGCCAAAGAATTGAAAGTAAGAGGTAAGGTGGCCAGAAAAAAATATGAGATGGCTACAGTCTTATTTTCAGATATTCAGGGTTTTACAAAGTTAGCAGAGCAAATGAATCCGGAAACCCTGATAGATGAACTGGATCATTTCTTTTTTAATTTTGATTCGGTAGTTGAAAAATATAATATTGAGAAGATCAAAACTATTGGGGATGCCTACATGTGTGCCGGGGGAATACCTGTTAAGAATAGAACCAATCCGGTAGAAGTGGTTATGGCAGCATTGGAAATGCAAAAATACATGATAGAATTGCATAAGAAGGCTAATAAGAAGAATGCAAGAATCTGGGATATCCGAATTGGGATCCATACAGGAGCAGTAATTGCGGGTGTAGTAGGGCACAAAAAACTTTCCTATGATATATGGGGAGATACCGTAAATACAGCCAGCCGTATGGAGTCGTCCGGGGAGGCGGGCAAAATAAATATTTCGGGTTCGACATATGAACTGGTAAAAGACTTTTTTGATGCTGAATATCGTGGAAAGATGCCCGTTAAATATAAGGGGGAAATTGAAATGTATTTTGTAAAAGGTATAAAATCGGAATTTTACAGTGAGACAAGGAAAGGGCCTAATAAGAAGTTTTTTAATCATTTGTATATGCTGAGGTTGCAAGGTTTTAAGGATATAATTATTAAAAAACTGAAAGAGGAATTGTCAGAGAAATTTTATTTTCATAACCTTGGCATGATAGAATTTTTAGATAAAAAGATAGGCTTTATTTCTGCATCAGAGGGTGTTGATGAAGATGATATATTATTAATGAAATCTGCTGCATACTTATATGTGACAGGTTATGTTATTGATTATGACCAGCATTTGAGCGCCGGATGTAATTTTGGAAAAGAAGTTTTGCCCGGAATCCAATATTCAGAGAGTCAAATAAAAAGAATTTGTGATCTGATAAATTCGGTTTCATCTGTTAATGAAGTGAAAAATATTAAGGACGGTATTCTGAATGACGCAATTTATCATTACCTTGGCTGTGCTGATTATATAAGTCATTCAATGAATCTGTTCCATGAGCTTAAGGAACATAAAAAAATTACTACATTGGTTGAGTGGAAGGTGGATCAGACGAGCCTGATATCTGTGCATGAGTTTTATACAGACACCGCCAGGAAAGCCCGGGAGATTGATAAAAGTGAGCAATTAAAAAAAGTAATTCAATTAATGGAAACTAAAACATAGGCAGGAAGTATTATTTAGAGAGTTCTGATATTAATAAAATTTATAGATACTATGGAAAAAATTGACTGGAATAAATTATCTTTTGGTTATCAAAAAACAAATTATAATACGCGTTGTTATTATCGGGATAATAAATGGGGGGAAATTGAAGTTACAGGATCCGAGATTATAAATATGCATATTTCAGCTACCTGTTTGCACTACGGGCAGGAAGCGTTTGAGGGATTAAAAGCATTTCGGGGGAAAGATGGAAGAATAAGAGTCTTTCGGTGGGATGAAAATGCTAAAAGATTAAATACTTCGGCAGATGGTATTCGAATGGCTAATGTGCCCCAAAAACTTTTTAAAGAGATGGTATGGAAAACTATTTCTTTAAATAGTGAATTTGTTCCTCCCTATGGTACCGGAGCGGCTTTATATATCCGCCCATTATTATTAGGAACTGGTGCTGAAATTGGTGTGAAACCTGCATCAGAGTATCTTTTTATGATTTTTGTGACACCTGTAGGCCCGTATTTTAAGGAAGGATTGAAACCGGTAAATATGATGATAAGCAGAGATTATGATAGAGCTGCCCCACTTGGAACCGGTAATATCAAAGTGGGAGGGAACTATGCTGGAAGTTTAAATGCTATACAAAATGCGCATGATCAAAATTTTACTAATGTTGTTTTTCTTGACGCCAAAGAGAAGAAATATATTGATGAATGTGGTCCTGCGAACTTTTTTGCCATTAAAGATAATACCTATATTACACCCAAATCAAAATCTATTTTACCGTCTATTACAAATAAATCACTAATTACCCTTGCTGAGGATATGGGTTTGAAAGTTGAAAGGCGAAAGGTCCCTGTGGAGGAACTGGGTACTTTTGAAGAAGCTGGGGCATGTGGTACAGCTGCAGTTATTAGCCCTATCGGGACTATTTATGATCCTGCTGCAAAAAAGACATATTCTTATTATGAAAATGAGCCTGGCCCGGTTTCTATGGAGTTGTATAGTCGGTTAACATCTATACAATTGGGTGATACTGAAGATAAATATGGATGGGTGGAATTTGTTGATTAGGTTAGGGTGTGGGCCATTTTTCGTCCTGTAATTTATACCATTTCGGGTTTATTCATTATTCTTATCTATCTTTGCATTTTTTAATCCCCACATATAAGCTTCATTCTTGTGAAAGGAGAAAATCCAAAATTTGAAAAGAAAAGACTTAGAAGTTCATATTTTACTTCTATTATTAGCATTTCTTTGGTTTTGTTTTTAATTGGCCTGATGGGTTTGCTTGTTTTGAATGCAAAGGTCCTTTCGGATTATGTGAAAGAAAGTTTAAATTTATCAATTATTATTAAGGATAATGTTAAGGAGGTTGAAGTAAGGCGCTTGCAGAAGAACCTTGATGCTGCCAAATATGTAAAATATACAGAGTTTATTTCAAAAGAGCAGGCAGCTAAAGAACTCCAGGAAGAGCTGGGAGAGAACTTTATTGAATTTCTTGGTTACAACCCATTACTGGCTTCTATTGATGTTTATCTTCATGCCCCTTATGCAAATCCTGATAGCATTGTAAAGATAGAGGGTGCATTGATGGATTATTCGCTGATAAAGGAAGTTTTTTACCATGAATCTTTAATTTACCTTATTAATAAGAACATCAGAAAGATAAGCTTTATTATCCTGATTTTTTCCGGACTTCTGTTTCTGATTGCTTTAACATTAATAAACAATACAATAAGATTATCGGTATATTCAAAAAGGTTCCTGATCCACACCATGCAGTTAGTTGGGGCCACCAGGACTTTTATTCGATGGCCTTTTATAAAGAAAAGTATTTTGCATGGAATTTTTGCTGCGTTTATTGCTATTTTATTAATTTTGGGGTCCCTTTATCTGGCGCAAAGGGACTTTCCCGAATTAATTAAAATTCAGGATATTGAAGTATTATCATTGTTATTTGCCGGAGTTATTTTTTTAGGAATTCTTTTTAATCTGATATCCACTTTTTTTGCAGTGAATAAGTATTTAAGAATGGAGGAAGGTGATTTATACTATTAACAGTTTTTAAGTATGGCTTTAAGTGAAAAATTAAAACAAAAGAATGAAAATTTTGCATTGAAAAAAGACAATTATGTTTTTCTTGCAATAGGTTTTGTAATTATTATTATTGGATTTCTGCTTATGATTGGTGGAAAATCTGAGGATCCTAAAGGATTTAGTGAGGCAATCTTTAGCTTTAGGCGAATTACCCTGGCACCAATCATCGTTCTTTTTGGGTTCTCTTTTGAAATTTGGGCAATTATGCGGAAGCCGAAGTCAAAAAATCAGGATGCCTGAATTTTCTTGAATATTTCTAAATATTTTATTTTATGAATTGGATTGAAGCTTTAATCCTTGGGA
>JAOZKQ010000659.1 GCA_029935275.1 Bacteroidales bacterium
TGCTTATTCAACAAATAAACCGCAAGCAAAATGAGTTAAACATTTACACCTGGAATATTTCATCCGGAGAACTCAGTAAAATTTACACAGAAATAGAAGAAACATGGGTTGACCTGGCTTATCCCGACCTTACTTCAAGCCACTGGGGGGAAAATGATCTGATAATAACTGATAATGGAACTGCATTTTTAAGAATGACTGAAAATGATGCATGGAGACATGTGTATAAAATTTATATTAATAGTGGTAAAAAAGAACTACTTACCCCCGGGAGTTACGATGTTGCTTCAGTTTGTGGAGCAACATCTAAATGGTTATTTTTTATGGCATCTCCAAAAAATAGTACACAAAGGTATTTGTATTCGCAAAGCTTAGACACCAAAGGAGATACAGCCAGAATTACTCCTGCTGTTTTTAGTGGGGTGAATAACTATAACCTTTCGCCAAATGGAAAATTTGCCATTCATACACATAACAGTGTCCTTTCACCCGGAACTGTACGACTTGTAAGCTTACCAAAACATAAAATTATCAAAACACTTGTTGACAATAAGGACTTTAAAAGTAAACTGAAAAAGATACAGCTACCTGAAGTTACATTTTTTAAGGTAACCACATCAGATGGTATTGAAATAGATGGTAGAATGATCAAACCATTACATTTTGACCCGACTGAGAAATACCCGGTACTTTTCCATGTATATGGTGAGCCATGGGGTCAGGTTGCTACCGATTCCTGGATCGGGGAATGGAATATTATGCTGGCCCAGCAAGGCTACATTGTTATAGACATGGATAATCGTGGAACCCCTTGCCTGAAAGGAAGTGCATGGAGAAAAAGTATTTACAAAAAAATAGGGGTAATCAATTCCCGGGATCAGGCTTTGGCAGCCAAAGAGGTTATTAAATGGCCATTTGTTGATCCGGAAAGGATAGCAGTATGGGGCTGGAGCGGTGGAGGGTCCATGACATTGAACCTGATGTTCCGCTATCCTGAAATATACAAAACCGGCATGGCAGTTGCAGCCGTATCAAACCAGCTGGTTTACGATAATATTTACCAGGAAAGATACATGGGCCTGCCAGAAGAGAATATGGAAGATTTTGTTGAAGGCTCCCCTATCACTTACGCCAAAAATCTTAAAGGCAACTTATTAATTGTCCATGGTACTGCTGATGATAATGTTCATTACCAGAGCGCTGAGCTTCTTATCAATGAACTGATCCTACAAAATAAACAATTTCAAATAATGCCTTACCCAAACCGTTCCCACGGAATTTTCGAAGGCAGCAACACCCGGAGACATTTATATACCCTGTTAACAAATTATCTAAAAATACATACACCGGCAAATACAGATTAATTAAATATTATCCCTTAAAAATTCCTCAACATAACGAAAAACAATAAACACATGAAAAATTGGAAGATAATTAAAGAATTTAAAGAATTTGCCAT
>JAOZKQ010000660.1 GCA_029935275.1 Bacteroidales bacterium
AAAGTCCTTTATATTTCTGAAGGCAACTTATTTACCTGGGACATAGACTCAGGAATAGTAAATCAGCTTACAGATTTTGTTTCAGGAACTGAAAAACCTGCCCTGGATAAGTTCTCAGGTGAGCAGGCAACTTGGTTACATGAACAGCAGCTTGAGCTTTTTAATGTATTACAGGAAAGAAAAGAGAAAAAGGACAAAGCTAAAAAGGAAAGGGAGGATGATAAGCCACAAAAATTCAGAAAAATATATACTGGTGATGCCAGGGCATCGGATATAAAACTAAGTCCTGATGGCAAGTATATAACATGGGTACTAAGGCATTCTATTAAGGATGCCAAACGAACCATTGTTCCAAATTACGTGACAGAATCAGGCTATACTGAGAATATCAAAGCACGTTCAAAGGTAGGTTCGCCGCATTTTTCTTCTGTTGATCTCTATATTTATAACAGGAAACAGGATACAATTATTAAAGTAACAGCTGAAGCTATCCCGGGTATTAAAGAGCCTCCGGTATATTTGAAGGACTATGATGAAGACTATTATAAAGACCCAAAAGCAAGAAATGCTATTTTTTCGGCACCTGTCTGGTCTGAAAATGGAGAAAATGCAGTAATCAATATATTATCAGCCGACAATAAAGACCGTTGGATAATGCTGCTAAACCTTGAGGATGGCAGCCTTAAACTCATTGACAAACAACATGATGAAGCATGGATTGGAGGACCCGGTATCGGATGGTGGGGTAGCACCCTGGGATGGATGCCAGATAACAAAAATGTGTTTTTTCAATCGGAAGAAAGCGGGTATTCTCATTTATATACAGTAAATGTTGAAAATGGCAGAAAAAAAGCTTTAACAAAAGGTAATTTTGAGATATATCAGCCATTTATTTCAAAGGATAAAGAATCATGGTACTTTAGTTCAAACCAGGTTCATTCCGGGCTTAGGAATTTCTATAAAATGCCTGTAAAAGGAGGAGCAGTTCAACGACTAACTCAACTTTCGGGAAAAAATGATGTTTACCTTTCCCCCGATGAAAAAATGATAGCAATCAGATTTTCCACATCTAACCACCCGGAAGAGCTATACCTGAAAAAGAATGATCCTGAAATTAGAGCCACACAAATTACTAATTCCTCTTCTGAAGAGTTTTCTGCTTATCCATGGAGGATTCCCGAATTTATCACATTTACTGCAAGAGATGGAGCCAATATTCATGCACGGCTATACAAACCCGGGCAACAGGCAGAGCAGGGCCCGGCAGTGATTTTTGTTCATGGGGCAGGGTATCTTCAAAATGCCCATCAATGGTGGAGCAGCTATTTCAGGGAATATATGTTTCATAATTTTCTTGTTGATAATGGTTACACAGTGCTGGATATAGATTATCGTGGAAGTGCAGGTTATGGCCGTGACTGGAGAACGGCAATATACAGGCATATGGGAGGCAA
>JAOZKQ010000661.1 GCA_029935275.1 Bacteroidales bacterium
GCCATTTAGTACGTTCTAAATTCAAATCACCAAAACGAAGTGAATTTAGCTGAGCTATAGGCCTTGCTCCCATGGTGAAAATATCCCGGTTTATTCCACCAACTCCGGTGGCTGCTCCCTGATAAGGTTCTACAGCGCAAGGGTGATTATGTGATTCTATTTTAAAAGCACAGGCAAGTCCATTATCAATATCAACCAGGCCTGCATTTTCTTCTCCGGCGGCAGCCAGGATATTATCTCCTTCGCGGGGCAAAGTTTTCAACCACTTAATGGAATTTTTATAGGACGCATGTTCAGACCACATAACAGAATAAATACTTATTTCTGTAAAATTAGGTGTCCTTCCCAGAATTTCCTTTATCTTATCAAATTCCTCATGGATCAGACCAAGTTTTTCTGCTTCATCCAGGGTAACTTCAGTATGTGACATATATATATTTATTATAAAAATTAGGCAAATAAATTCAGAGCAAATATAATCAACAATTTTTACTCTTAACGGGAAAAATTCAACGAAAAAAATTTTAAGCCAAATTTTAAGCTTCCTGAAACAAAAAAATTAGGAATTAGTCATTCCTTTTTTATAAATTTGATTTTTTAAACAAACTTCTAAAGAATGACAAAAACAGCATTTATTACCGGCGCAACTTCAGGAATTGGAAAAGCAACTGCACAAATTCTTGCCAAAAACGGAATTAACCTTATCATTACCGGAAGGAGATCTTCCCTGCTTAAAAAATTGAGAGAACAACTTACATCTGATTATTCAGTTGAAGTACAGGAACTCTGCTTCGATGTAAGAAATAAAGAAGAAGTCAACAATGCTATTAATGATTTGGGTAATCATGTAGGGAAAATAGACATACTTGTGAATAATGCAGGACTGGCAGCAGGCCTGGATCATATACAAGATGGAAATATTGATAACTGGGAACGAATGATTGACACTAATATTAAAGGGCTGCTCTATGTATCCCGTGCTATTTTGCCCATTATGGTTAAAAACGGACGAGGCCATGTTGTAAATATTGCTTCCACTGCCGGAAAAGAAGTATATGAAAACGGAAATGTTTATTGTAGCACCAAACATGCAGTAGATGCCATAAGTAAGGCAATGCGCATTGATTTGCTGGCTGAGGGTATAAAAGTCACTTCAATAAACCCTGGCATGGTAGAAACAGAATTCTCGATAGTTAGGTTTGATGGTGACAAAGAAAAAGCAAAAATACCTTATAAAGGAATAAAACCACTTAGTGGGGAAGATATTGCAGAAATTATCTGGTTTGCACTAAACCGTCCCGATCATGTTAATATCAATGATATTATAATTACCCCTAAGGCACAGGCAAATTCTTTTACAGTACACAGAAAAAATCTATAAACAGTTTTTGAAGGAAAAATGAGTTTCCTTTACTTTTGCCAGATAAATAAGTCTTAAAATAACTGAATAA
>JAOZKQ010000167.1 GCA_029935275.1 Bacteroidales bacterium
GTTTTCAAGACGAGAGTAACGCAGTATTTGACGTTTTCTTGCAAAGACTACTTAGTGCCTGTCCATAAAGTCGATAGTTTTAATTAATAGGGACAACACAGCCCCAAAGTGGGCGAAACCATTAGCCCGGGGTGAAGCCCCGGGAATGGTGACGAACAGCAAGTTAGCGTTCCATGTAAGAAAGCTAAATTGAAAATAAAAAAAATAATATGGAACGCAATTTAATAATATCCCGATATTATAGACAAACTCTATTTAATTCAGTTAGGGAACAAATTTATTTAATGTATCCCGATATTGTCTGTACTTTTTATAATTTTGATTTTTGCGAATTTCTTAGAAATTTTTAACTATTCCTAAAGATATGCATATAATTGATATTGCAATAATTGTTGGGTATCTGGTTTTTACCATTTTGATTGGATTTTTAATATCCAAGCGTGCGAGCAAGAATCTTGATTCCTATTTTCTTGGGGGCAGGACCCTGCCCTGGTATTTGCTTGGGCTTTCAAATGCATCAGGGCAGTTTGACATTTCCGGAACTATGATGATGGTAGCCTGGATGTTTGTCTATGGAATGAAAAGTTTGTGGATTCCCTGGCTTTGGCCGGTATGGAATCAAATATTTTTAATGATTTTTCTGGCGGTCTGGTTGAGGCGGTCTAATGTACTTACCGGTGCGGAATGGTTGAAAACTCGTTTTGGAGAAGGCCGTGGGGCTACTCTTTCACATATCAGTGTTGTTGTTTTCGCTCTGGTTGCAGTAATTGGTTTCATTGCATACGCTTTTGAGGGTATTGGTAAATTTGCTACTACATTTCTGCCATGGGACCTTAGCCTTGATATGGGAAGCCTGGCCATCTCCTCAGAAAATATGTATGCGCTGCTGATCATGGGGATTACTACATTATATGTTATTAAAGGGGGGATGTATAGTGTAGTAATAACGGAGGTATTGCAGTTTTTGATAATGACAGTAGCATCAATAACCATTGGGGTAATCGTAATTAAAATGATCTCTCCTGAACAGGTCAATGCCGTGATTCCGGACGGTTGGAAAAGCTTGTGGTTTGGATGGAAACTGGAGCTTGACTGGTCAAGCCTGAGACCGGAAGTCCTGAGTAAGATTAAAACTGATGGCTATGAACTTTTTGGTGCCTTTATGATGATGGCTATTTTCAGGGGTATCCTGGTAAGTATTGCCGGCCCGGTTCCGGGTTATGATATGCAAAGGGTGCTTGCTACAAGGAGTCCGAAAGAAGCTGCCCTGATGAGTGGAACAGTATCTTTAGTTCTCTATTTCCCAAGATATTTGATGATTACCGGTCTGGCATTGATAGGGCTGGTATTTTTTAATGCTGATGAACTAATGACCGGCAAAGGGCTGGATTTTGAGAAGATACTGCCTTATGCCCTGAATAACTTTATTCCGGTAGGCTTATTGGGCCTGGTACTTGCAGGATTGATAGCGGCTTTTATGTCCACTTTTGCAGCAAATGTAAACTCAGGGCCGGCATATATTGTAAATGATATATACAAAAGGTTTATCAATCCTGAAGCTTCCCAAAAGAAATTAGTTCATCTAAGTTATTGGGCATCATTTGCAGTTGTAGTAACTGGAATAATTTTTGGGTTTTTTATAAGTAGTATAAATGATGTCTTTATTTGGATAACCGGTGCACTGTTTGGTGGTTATGCTGTTTCAAATGTATTGAAATGGGTTTGGTGGCGTTTTAACGGATATGGATTTTTTTGGGGGATGGTTTCAGGTTTGGCAGCCTCCTTAATTCTTCCGAAAGCCATGCCGGATGCAAGTTTTCTGACGACTTTTCCAATCATTTTTTCGATTTCAACCCTGGGATCTTTCCTGGGTTGTTTCCTGACGAAGCCGGAAGATGATGATATTTTGATTCGGTTTTATAAAAATGTTCGTCCCTGGGGATTCTGGAAACCTGTTTATAAAAAGCTTATTGAAATCGATCCCGGGTTTAAAAGGAATACAGCATTCGGCAGGGATATGTTGAATAGTCTGGTGGGTATTATCTGGCAGATGAGCCTTACAATAATGCCGGTTGCATTGGTAATAAGGGAGTATGGTATGATGTGGGCATTTGTAGGTGTTTTTGTTATTACCAGTGTTATTCTGAAGTTTAACTGGTTTGATAAGCTGGAGGATTAAGATAGTGAAGTATTTGATAATGGATAGGCAGTAGATAACCCGTAACCCGTAACCCGTAACCCGTAACTTTAAACAGATACCAGCGTATTTACCGAATAGTAGTTTGCAAAATATTAACGCACAGGTCTGTAATAAAACTTTAGGAACATGAAAAGAGCAAAATTTGATAAGAAACTGAATCTGATTTTTAAAGAGCATCAAAAATTAATTAAACGGAAAAATAAGAAAGTAAAAAATGGAAACGGGATCTATGAGCGGTATAAGTTTCCTGTGCTCACAGCTGAACATACCCCCTTGATCTGGCGGTATGACCTGGAATATGAAACTAACCCATATTTTATGGAACGTTTGGGGATGAATACTACCTTCAATGCCGGTGCAATTGAATTGGATGGAAAATATTACCTTGTGGTTCGCTCTGAAGGAGTAAATGTGAAATCATTTTTTGCAGTAGCTGAAAGCCCAAATGGAATTGATCGCTTCAGGTTTTGGGATCACCCGATTGTAATGCCGGTGAATGAAGATCCGGAAACCAATGTGTATGACATGCGTCTGACAAAGCATGAAGATGGCTGGATCTATGGCTTGTTTTGTGCAGAAAGAAAAGATCCTGACAAACCGGATGATTCTTCTGCAGCAATTGCTGCCTGTGGAATAGCAAGAACCAGGGATTTGCTAAGCTGGGAACGGCTGGATGATTTGAAAACGCCTTCTCCACAGCAAAGAAACTGTGTGCTGCATCCGGAATTCGTGGGTGGGAAATATGCTTTCTATACCCGTCCGCAAAGTGGATTTATTGATACCGGAGAAAGTGGTATTGGCTGGGGCTTGTCAGAATCAGTTGAACATGCGGTGATCACCCGGGAAACAATTTTTGACCCCAGGCTTTACCACACTGTTAAAGAAGTGAAAAATGGACAGGGGCCTACCCCCCTGAAAACTGAAAAAGGCTGGCTGCATATGGCTCATGGAGTACGTTATACGGCTGCAGGTTTACGTTATGTTTTGTATATGTTCATGACTGGCCTGGATGATCCGTCAAAAGTGATTTATCGGCCGGGAGGGCATTTCATGGCACCTCATGGAAAAGAACGGGTAGGGGATGTCTCAAATGTGGTTTTTTGTAATGGATGGATAAAAAATAAAAAGGATGAGGTATTTATTTATTATGCTTCATCTGATACCCGGATGCATGTGGCCACAACCAGCATTGATAAATTACTGGATTATGTGATGCATACACCGGAAGATCCAGGAAGGACCGGGCTATGTGCAAAACAAAGGGACGATCTGGTTACAAAGAACCTGAGTATTTTGCAGGAACGTTATCCGGATATTCTTTTTTAAACCCTGGTTTTATAATCTTTTCCTTTGAGAATTCAATATTATGGTTTGGTAATCTGGAACTTAATTGCCTGGCAGGCATAGAGAGTTTCGGGCTATAGTATTTAATCCCTGGGGAATATCATTCCAATTAAACTTCCTATCCTCCCCAAATCTTTCGATTTACCTTAAAACTTTCCATCGTCCGTAAGACATGGAAACGTTTTAAAAAATGTAAAATAGTATGTTGTTAAACATATAATAATAATTGATAATAGTCATTTGAAAGCTGTATTAAAAAGAGTAATCTTGTAATGTTTAATATTTCATTTCTTAACAAATTTATTGCCTGTAAAAAATATTATCTTAAAAATGAAAAAGACAACTTATAATCCATTTGAAACTGCACAAAATCAATTTGATCATGCTGCAGATTTACTTGAACTTGATCATGCTACACGGGATTTTTTGCGTAATCCAATGCGTGAATATCATTTTACTATTCCAGTACTTATGGATGATGGAAAGGTTAAGGTTTTCAAAGGCTACAGAGTGCAGCATAATGATGCCCGGGGGCCGGCTAAAGGAGGAATCCGTTTTCATCCCCTTGGTACAATTGATACAGTGAGAGCATTATCAATGTGGATGACCTGGAAAACATCTGTTGCTGATATTCCCCTGGGAGGATCAAATGGTGGAGTAATATGTGACCCCCATCATTTAAGCAGGAATGAGCAGGAAAAACTTTGCCGGGGATGGGTGCGTCAGATAGTAAAAAATGTAGGGCCTTTTTCGGATATTCCTGCACCTGATATAATGACTAATGCACAACATATGCTTTGGATGCTCGATGAATACGAAGTAATCCTTGGGAAAAGATATCCGGGTTTTATTACAGGTAAGCCAATTGAAATGGGTGGGTCCCAGGGAAGAAGAGAGGCTACCGGTTACGGAGTTATTATCACTGTGAGGGAAGCATTAAAAGAACTTGCAATTAAACCGGAAAACACATTAGCAAGTGTTCAGGGATTTGGAAATGTTGCAAGAAATGCAATAGAATTATATCATAGGATGGGAGGAAAAGTAATTTGTGTTTCTTCATGGGATGAGAATGACCACTGCAGTTATTCTTTTCAGAAAAAAGATGGTATTGATTTGAATGAATTAAAATCAATTGCAGATTCTTTTGGTGGAATAGATAAAATGAAAGCACAGGAATTGGGCTATGAGCTTTTACCAGGGGAGGCCTGGTTGGAGCAGGAAGTGGATATCCTGATTCCGGCAGCCATAGAAAATCAAATTACAGAGGAAAATGTTAAAAAGATAAACAGGCGGGTAAAAATAATGGCTGAAGGTGCTAATGGCCCAACTACCACTGAAGCTGACAAGTTATTAAAAGAAAGTGATATATTTATTATACCGGATTTTCTTGCGAATGCAGGAGGAGTGATTTGTAGCTATTTTGAACAGGTACAAAGTAATATGAATTATTATTGGGATAAAGATGAAGTCTTTGGTAAACTTGATGCAAAAATGACTTCTGCCTACATTTCAGTTAGTGATTTTTCAAAGGCAAATGAACTTAGTATGAGGGACGCTGCCTATGTTATTTCTGTAAATAGAGTTGCACAAGCGTGCCATGACAGGGGATGGGTTTAATTTAAAT
>JAOZKQ010000662.1 GCA_029935275.1 Bacteroidales bacterium
AATCGGGTATTTCTCCAACTGAAGTTACTATAACAGGTATTCCTGTGGCAAGATACTCACCAAGCTTGGTTGGAAAACCATTTTGGGCCTGAATACTATTAGGGCGGGGTAGTACTAAAATAGTTGACTTTGAAATTTCACGAGGGATTTCATCATTTTTAACTCTTCCTGAAAATAATACTTTTTCTCTAATTTTTAAATTCTTAATTAACTTCTCATGTTGAATCTGTTCTTCTTTTGTATAAGCAACTCCAATAAACCTTAGTTTGAATTCAGGAAACTCATTAATAATTTCTGCGAAAGATTGAATTAGGATGTTTATCCCATCCTTTTTATTAGATAGCATTCCACTATAGGTAATTATCTTTTCCTTTTGCACTTTCACATTAAATCTATCCAGATCAACCAACATAGGAATATGTAGAATTGGCTTATTAAAATTGGTATTATTAAAATAATTATACAATTTTCTTGTTATAACCAATAGCCCATCAAACAACATATAATGATAATGATGAAAAACATAAGCCTGTGCTTTATTCATGAGTTTTGCTCGTACAGATGGATGTTCATTTTCTTCTTTAAGTAATTTAAAACCCTTCACAAAAGAAGATAATTTCAAAAGAATCGCAGTATGGGTTAAAGGGGAATAATAAATTACAGTAGAGGTTTTATCTATATAAACCAAGCCATACAGAAATAAACGAAACGCCATTAAATAATTATTTAATCTTCTAATTAACAAGAACCTCGATTTAACTGTAGAATTGGATAAATATTTGAAACGAATACCCTCAAATTCTCCCTCCGGTTTCTTATTTAAAATTCTGTTATGCGATTCCGTTTTCCTGATGCATAATACAGTTGAATTAAAATTATTATAACTAAATCCTTTTGCATATGAAATGATCCTGCTGGTCCCTGCATAGCCATATGGAAACGGAAAGTCTGTAACAATATATATTTTTTGCTTTTTATCCTGCATTGATCCCCCACCATTTATTACTCAAACGTGCATTACCCATAATAAGTTTCAATACGCGCCAGGAGGTATTTTCTATCTTGTACTCAAATGGGATTTGTGCATATTTTTTCTCCTTATGCTCTTCAATCACCAGGTCAATTGAATCCATTACTACCTGAAAATCAAAACCTGACAGGATAATGGTACCAGAATCCTGTGCTTCAGGCCGTTCCATAGATTGGCGGATGGATATAGCCGGAAATGATAAAATAGCAGATTCCTCACTGATGGTACCACTGTCGCTAATAGCACAAAGAGAATTCATCTGTAGGTTTACATAATCAAAAAAACCAAAAGGCTTTAAAAACTGAATCCGGGAATCTACTTCCTTAGCTCCCAGCATATCCAAACGTTTTTTTGTCCTGGGATGGGTAGAAACAATTACCGGAACATTATATTTCTCTGCCA